>PMVZ01000266.1 GCA_003166375.1 Acidimicrobiaceae bacterium
GCTGGCGCCAATGGGGATGGACGCCCTGTGAGCAGAGCACACGTTTGTGGCCCGTTGCCACCACGGCGAGGTTCACCGCCTCGACGAGAGCTGCCGCCCCGTCATAGAGCGAAGCATTGGCGACCTCGAGGCCACTCAGCCGGGCGATCATCGTCTGGTACTCGAAGATCGCCTGCAGAACACCCTGTGAGACCTCGGGCTGGTAAGGGGTATAAGCCGTCACGAACTCCGAGCGAGACGCGATGGCCTGCACGACCGCGGGGATCTCGTGGTCGTAGGAACCTGCCCCGGCAAAGCAGACGAGGTCACGGCCGCACGGCCGATTGCGGGAGGCGAGGTCGTCGAGACGCCAAGCGACATCCGGCTCGCTCATCGCGGGCGGGAGATCGAGGCCCTCCACCAGTCTCAGGGCCTCGGGGATCTCGCCGAACAGGCCGTCGAGGTCGTCGAGGCCCAAAAAGCCGAGCATCTCGGCGATCTCGGCGTCGGTGTGTGCAACAAACGGCGCGCTCAAGAGCCAGCCCCTTCCACTTTCAGCCGCTGGAACGGCGGCTTGACGACGATCGCCGGGACCTGACTTCCCCGCAGCGCGATCTCGACATTGGCACCCATGGCCGTCCCGGGAGGCAGGAACGCGAGCGCGATCCCCCGCTGCAGCACCGGAGAGAAATTGCCGCTGGTGACAACGCCCGCGACTTCGCCCTCGACGAGGACGTCGTCCCCAGTACGGGGTGGTCTGCGTCCCTCGGCGAGCAGACCACGCAGGCGGCGGCGAAGTCCGGCAGTGCGCTCGCGGTCCAGCGCCTCGCGACCCCGGAACGGACCCTTGTCCCAGCTGACCACCCAGCCGAGCCCGGCCTGCAACGAGGTGATGCCGGCGCCGAGCTCGTGGCCGTGCAGAGGCAGTCCCGACTCGAGGCGAAGAGTGTCACGGGCCCCGAGACCTGCCGGCTTGACCCCGGCGGCAATGACCGCCCGCCAGAACGCAGGAGCCATCTCGGACGGGACTGCGCACTCGACGCCGTCCTCACCGGTGTAGCCGGTACCGGCGACGCGGCACGGCACACCTTTGAATTCGAAATCTGCCACAGCGAAATGCCCGACCGCCGCTGCATCGGGCGAGACGGTCGCGAGCCGCTCGCGCGCCCGCGGTCCCTGCACCGCGATGACAGCGCGCTCGTTGGTCACGTCGTGACCGCCGAGCACCGAGATCACCCTCGCGGTGTTGGAAGCGTTCGGCATCACGTCGAAACGTTCCTCGGCGACCCACCAGACGATGATGTCGTCCAGTACCGAGGCGTCGGACTCGTCGAGCAGGTGCTGGTACTGGGCGCGGCCCGGCCCTATCCGGTGGAGGTCGTTGGTCAGGCTCGTTTGGAGCAGCTCGAAGGAGCCCGGCCCTTCGACACGCACGGTGCCCAGATGGCTCACGTCGAAGACTGCAGCGTCGTTTCTGCAGGCGAGGTGCTCGGAGATCGTGCCTTCCGGATACGACAGCGGCATCTCCCAGCCGCCAAAACCCACGAGTCGGGCGCCGAGATCGACGTGCTCGCCGTGCAGTGCGGAGTGTTTGAGTGTCACCCAGCCAATCTAGCGGTTGCCTCCGGCAGGTATTTTCCCAAGAGGCTGAAGACATCGCGACGATAGAGGACCCGGACGCGAACTTCGGGGTACAGCTGTGCCATCTGACGCAACTTGCGGTTCTTGACAGTGACGAGCTCCTGACGAAGCGTCGTCAACTCGAGGAACAAGTCGTGCTCGCTCAAGTAGAAATCAGGGCGGAAGGCGCTCGTCGGCTGTCCATCAGGGCCCCATGCGAGGACGAACTCCACGGGCTCGTATTCCCAGAGGACCTCGTAGTAGTCGAGCAGCTCGGCAAACAGGCGTTCAGAATCATGGGCGAACCGCACCGCGGCGTGCGACAGCGGCTTGGGTACCGGGGGGGACCGTCGGTCGGAGCGCGTCTAGCCTCCCTCGGCAAGCCGGGCAGGCCCGGGGTTCGCCGCGGCCTGTGCGGAGGATGCCTGTGCGGGCGCCGTCCCGCTGCTCGCCATGCGGCCGCTGCCGATGCGGTGGATCGCCGCATCGACCTCACCGACAACCCCGGCCAGCGGGACGACGTTGAAGACGCCCTGGCCGCCTCGCAGCAGGTCGATGATCTCCTCGCCGGTGCGCATGAGAACCGATCCTTGGCCGACAATGACGAGGTTCGCCGTCGTGAGGTCTTCGCCGACCGACTCGCGAAGACACTCGATCGCGCGCCTCGCCTGGCGCAGGTTTACGCCGCCATCAAGGAGCTGCTTGATGACCTTCAGTTCGAGCAGGTCCTTGTAGGCGTACAGCCGCTGAGACCCGCTGCCACGCGCCTGGGCGAGCGACGGGCGGCTGAGGCCAGTCCGGTCCCANNATGCCGACGATGCTGCACACCTGCGGCCCGCGGAAGCCGACTTGGTCCATCTCGTGCCCCTGTCCTTCGGTCCCGAGCTTCCGCCGCTGTCATCGACAGGACGACAGCGCGGTAGTTACACCCTCGTAACCAAGGTTAGGGCTCGTGCGGCTCGACGTCAACGACCGGTCGAGCCCTTGAGCTCGGGGAAAGCTGGGACGTCTACTGCAGCTTGAGATTCACGGTTCGACGCCGAGGCAAGAGGGCTGCCGTGGCCGTCAGGACGTGAAGTCCTCCGGTCGGATCCGGTCAAGGAACTCGCGGAACTCGCCCACGAGCTCGTCGGGGTTGCCTTCGACGGCGACGTCGTCGTCGTCCGGCTCGATCACGAGGCCCTCGGTCTCCATGAGGTCGTCTGCCACGTACAGCGGTGAGTGAGTACGCGCCGCGAGCGCGATCGCGTCCGATGGCCTGCACGACACCACGACGTCACGCTCGCCGGCTCGAAGATGAAGCTCGGCGAAGAAGGTCCCGTCGCGAAGCTCGGTCACGAGCACACGCACGACCTTGGCGCCGAGGGTCTCGACGATCTCCCGCATGAGATCGTGGCTCATCGGGCGCGGNNGGCTCGACTCCCTGAAGGGCGAAGGCGATGGCGGTCGCCTCGGGTCCGCCTACGAAGATCGGCAACGAACGACGGGCGCCCTCGGTCTCTTCGAGCAGCACCACAGGGGTGCTCGACCCCAGGTCGACTCGGACTGCCCTCAGATGCACCTCGACCATGACAGCAACTTACCGCTGTGAGAGCCGTTCGAACATCGCAGCCGGCTCAGCACGGAGATCGGCCTCGTCGGCGACCTCCAGCCCCGGCAGGTTGCGGTAGCGCTCGTCTAGGTCGAGGCCGTAGCCGACTACGTGCTCGTCACTGATGACCTGGCCCACGTAGCGGACCTCGACCGGCATCAGCCTGCGGCGCTGCCGGTCGAGCAGCGCACACGCAGCCGTGGAGCGAGCCCTGCGCAGGGCGATCAGCCGGAGGACATAATCGAGTGTGAGGCCCGTGTCGACAATGTCCAAGACGACGACGACGTCCCGGCCCGTTAGGTCCAGGTCGAGATCCTTGACCACGCGCACGCGCGTCCTTCCGTCGCCGTAGGACGAGAGGGCCAGGAAGTCGAGCTCGCACGGCCCAGGCAACTCCCGCACAAGATCAGCGAGAAAGCAGATGCTCCCCTTCAGAAGGGCTATCAGCACCACGCCGTCGGGATAGTCGCGCTTGATCTCGCGCCCGAGCCGGCGGGCGATCGCGGCCAGCTCCCCGGCGTCGAGGAGGGTCCTGACGCGGTGCTCGGGCTCGCTCACCCTCCGGTCAGCTCGCGCAGCGCCGCTTGCGAAAAGCAACGCATCAGCGCTTCTCCGAGCTCGGAGAGCTCGGAGAGGTCTTCGATTGCACGAGCTCGCGCTCCAGGGTTGCGCTGCCTGAGAAGAGGTGTGACCACCTGGGCGAAGAGCCCGGTTTGCCGGTCTGCGGCGTGCTTGAAGATCCGAAGGTGCCTTGCCCCGATGCCGTAGGGTGCGAAGCCCGCTGCAAGCTTGGCGACCAGAATCGCCTCTTCGTCATAGCAGTGGACTCCTGCCACGGTCCGGCCGGCGATGAGTCCGAAGCTCTCGAGCTCCTCGATGTTCGGCACATCGAGACCGCTCGCATTGGCAAGCTCGGAAAGCGTAAGGGTTGCCCCCGAGAGCCCAGCGCCGGGCAGCCCCGCCGTTGAGCGGGTGGAGGCACGTCGGGCTGGCCCAGCGCTGTCCTTGTGCCCTTCGTCACCCGGCTCGGCGGACGAGCCGGATTCGGCGGCGGTGCCTTGCGATGACGTATCGGGCTCGGGCAGTGGGCTCTTTGCGCGGCGAGCTCCCGAAGGCCCCGTGCCCCCGGCCCGGCTGTCAGGCTCAGTCGACCGACGGCCCGCGCTTGACGATCGCGGCCCCGGCGCGCCGCCATGGGTCGACCCGGTCGGGCTTGTTTGCGACGCAGCCTGCGGGGCTGATTCGCGACTCGCCAGGACCGGTGCGCTTGTCCGCTTCGGTGTGCCGTCAATCGCGGAGGCGACCAAGGGGATCGGCGTCAGTGCGGCGACCGCTGCCTGAGCACTCTCGCGAGCGACCTCCGCCGTTGCCGGCGCGCCGACGAGAACCGCCTGCACCTCTTGCTCAGGCGGCGGGTCACCCATCTCGAACAGGTGCGGCGCGGGCGCGTCCGGATCGCTCATGCCGTTGTCCAGACGACCCTTGATCACCTTGAGAGGTAGGAAGTGCTCGCGCTGCTGCCGCAAGATCCAGCGAAGGCGTTCCACGTCGGGCTCATAGAACTTGCGGTAGCCGGACGGCGTCCGTTCGGGGACGAGCAGGCCCCTGCTCTCCAGGAAACGGATCTTCGAGATCGTGACGTCCGGGAATTCCTCGCGGAGCAAGGCGAGCACGTCGCCAATTGCCAGATACGAGCGCTCCCCCACTGCGGCCTCAGCCTGCGCTCGTCGAGAGGAAAACGAGCTTGAACTTGCCTATCTGGACCTCGTCGCCACCCTTCAAGGTGGCGGTCTCGATCCGCTCCCGGTTGACGTAGGTGCCGTTCAGCGATCCGACGTCCACCACGACGTAGTGAGTGGCCTCGCGCCGGAACTCGGCATGGCGACGCGACACGGTCACGTCATCGAGGAAGATCTCGCTGTCGGGATGCCTGCCCACCCGGGTGACCTCACCTGTCAAGACGAAACGCGCCCCGGCGTCCGGCCCGCGTTTGACGACGAGGACACCGGTGCCGTCCGACAGGTCCCCCGCGGGAACACTGACCTCCTCATCGGCAAGATCTCCCAGGGAATCCTCCGGCAGGAAGGAGATCGTCGTGTCGGTGCTCGGAGTGAAAGGCGCGCCACACGACGAGCAGAAATTCGATTCGGGTGGATTGCGATGGCCGCAGTTGTTGCAGAACACTCCAGTACCGTACCTGAGAGTCACCGTGGCGCGCTCGGCCGCCTTCGGCTGAGCCATGACCGCAATGGCCACTTCGGGGTTTCCCACTGCTCGCGCTCGGACCGGCGTGCCGCTCGGTCGGACCCGACCAGGGAAGCCTCAGGATTCTGTCAGCGAGAGGTACGCGGCGGCGTCCAACAACTCCTCGAACTCGGCAGGATCAGACGGTTCGATGACGCAGAGCCAGCCCTCCCCGTACGCGTCGGTGTTGATGCTCTCTGGCTCTCCATCCAGCGAGGCGTTCACCTCGACCACGGTCCCACCAACAGGCGCGTACACCTGCGAGACCGACTTGGTCGATTCGACCTCGCCGAGCTCTCCGCCTCGGACGACCTTGTCGCCGACTGAGGGCAGTTGGACGAACACGATGTCTCCGAGGGCTTCCTGCGCGAAATCGGTGAGGCCGACTCTGACCTTGGCGTCCTCGAGGCGCGCCCACTCGTGGTCAGCGGTGTATCTCAGGTCCTGCGGGATATCCATTTCTCACGGCTCCTTCGGGGCGGCGGCAAACTTCAACGCTTCGGCGATCGTAGTCACTCGCCGGACTCTACGCCCCCCGGTCCCGTGGCAGCACCGAGCGGCGGTCACCCGGCCCCCCCATCAGCTGGTCAGGCTGTTCCTTCGGCAAGGATCTCCTCGATGTCATTGGCCGCCCGCTCGGCCCGTTGCTCGGCCTCGGCCTGGGTTCTGCCTTCGGCTTGGATGCGAGTGACCGGCGTCTCCGGATCGGGTAGCACGAGGGTCCAGCCGTCGGCATCGATCGTCTTCACCCCGTCGAGCAGGAGCAGGCCGGCCGGATCTGCCTGCTCGACGAGAGTGCGCATCACAAGGCCTTTCTGTTCGAAGGGAGTCGGCACTTCCCGCCGGACGATGTAGGTCGCGGGAAGGCGGGCCACGACGCACGACATCACTTCTCTCCCGACCGCGAGAAGCGAAAGGAGCCGCACGAGGCTGGCGACTGCGTCGAAGGCCGGCAGGAACAGAGGAAAGACGAAGCCCCCTGAGGTGTTCGCGGCGAAACGCACCGCCGGCGAATCGGCAGCCTCCAGCAGCTGCGCGGCCGAGAGTTTTGTCCTCAACACCTCCGAGCCCGTCCCGGCGCATATCGCCTCCACTTGGCGGCTCGCGTCCACGGGCACGGCGATCACGCCCGGGGGCTCTGATGTCGAGACGAGCTGGACGAGCGCGAGCAGGGCCTCATCGTCCTCGAGCACGTGGCCGGTGTCGTCCACGAGGGTCAGCTGCTCCCCGTCAGGGTCCAACATCGCCCCGAGGTTCGCGCCCGAGGACCGAACGAGATCGCCAAGTCGAGCCGCGTGCGCCGCCCTGTCGAAGCCAATGAGCCCGGACGTCGAGACATTCGGGTTGATCCCGAGAATGTCGGCCCCGAGCTTCGCGAGCACGTTCGGCATGACGAAGCTCGCCGTGCCGAACGCGTAGTCGAGGACCAGCTTGAATTTCGCCGCACGTATGGCCTCGAGGTCAACCAGGCTGGTGAGCTCGTTGGTGTAGAGCTCGAGCGTCCTCGAGGCGAAGCTGATGTCGCCGATCTCTGCCGCGAGCACCCGTCGCGACTCTTCGCGGTCGTAGAGCCTCTCGATCTTGCGCTGGGCTGCCTCACCGAGGTCCATGCCGTCCTCGTTCAGGAAACGCAAGGCCACCGACTGCGGATCGCCCGGCACGAGCCTGACAGTCATCCCGCCGACCGTGGTCCCGGTACGGGTCAGGAACCGCGTCACGGGCACCGTCGCGGCCTCGAGGTCCTCGACATCGCAGCCGGCCGCGATGATCCCGACAATGGCCGCACGTTTCAGCATTCGCGCCGCCCGGCTGGAATCTCGTGACACGGCAACGGTGGCGCCCTTGGGAAGGGTGGTCGCGTACGCCAGGGCTACGCGCATGGCGACCTCTGGCGAGAGGTCCACGTTCGCGATTCCCGCGACGCCGAGACGCCCGAACAGGCTCCTCGAGCCTCGGGACTCCCAGATGATCGAGGTGTTCACGACAGCACCCGCCTCAATGGTCTTGTGCGGGTACACCTTCACGCCAGCGCCAATGACGGCCTGACGCCCCACTCTGGATCCCGCGCCGAGCACCACTCCGTCGTCGAGGTGCACGCCCTGGCGGATATCGCACGACCTCGCGATGACACAGCCCCGGGCGCTCACTGACGAGGCGATGTAGACGTTGTCGTGGATGACTGACCGCTCGATGACGCTGTTCTCGCCGATGCGCACGTTGGCGCCAACTACGCAGTGCCCGTGCAGTTCGACGCCTGCTCCGATTCGGCAGTTGTCCCCGATCAGCGCAGGGCCGACCACGCTCGCCGAGGGATGGATCTCCGCACCTGCGCCGAGCCACACGTTTGGGCGAAGTGAAAAGCCAGGCATGTCGATCTCGACCTTGCCGTCGAGGATGTCCGCATGCGCACGCAAGTAGGCCTCCAGCGTGCCGACGTCCTCCCAGTAGCCGCCTGCCACATAGCCGTAGAGCGGCCGACCTGCTTTGAGCATCGCTGGGAACACTTCGGAGGAGAAATCGACGGCCCGGCCGGCGGGTATCCAGTCGAAGACCTCCGGCTCGAGCACGTAGATGCCGGTGTTGATCGTGTCGCTGAAAACATCGCCCCAACCCGGCTTCTCGAGGAGGCGCTCGATGCGCCCGTCCGCGTCGAGGATGACGATGCCGAACTCGAGGGGGTTCTCCACGGCCTCCAGCGCAAGAGTCGCGACCGCATGCCGCTTGGCGTGGAACTCCACGAGCGCCGTCAGGTTCACGTCGGTCACTACGTCCCCCGAGATCACGAGGAAGCGGTCGTCCAGTTCGTCGATTGCGTTGAGCACCGATCCGGCAGTCCCGAGCGGTGTCTCCTCGGTCGCATAGACGAGGCGGACCCCCAGCTCCGACCCGTCCCCGAAATAGGTGCGAATCGTGCTCGCGAGAAAGCCGACCGTGACGACGATCTCCTCGAAACCGTGGCGCCTGAGCAGGTTCACGACATGCTCGGCCATCGGTGCGTTGGCCATCGGGAGCATCGGCTTAGGCTGGTTGGCGGTGAGCGGCCGAAGCCTCGTGCCCTCCCCGCCCGCCATGATCACGGCCTTCACCGACTCACCGCCTCATGTTGAGTGCGCTCTGGCCGACGCTCGCTGAGCGCCCGGCGGGCGTGGGGGATGTACGCGGCCGCGGCTATGAAACTCAGAATCAGGGCGGGCACGACCGCCACCCAGGTGATGTCGGTCAGCACGCGAGCCCACCTGGCTTGTTCGTCCCCGAGCAGGAACAACGGGAAGCAGCACAGGAGCCCGAAGGTGCCCGCTTTCCCCACCCAGAGCACGTCGATACGCCCTGCCCCAAGGGCAGCAAGCACCACAACTGCCACCGAGACGAGCAGTTCGCGGCCGAGCACGACCGCTGCGAGCCAGACCGGGACGGCTCCGTAGATCTCGATGGCGAGGACCCCGGTCACAAGCACGACTCGGTCAGCGACCGGGTCGAGAACCTTCCCCAGAGTGCTGACCTGGTTGAACCTTCGCGCGATATAGCCGTCCAGGAAGTCGGTCACACCGACGAACATCAGCACGAGCGTTGCGGCGATTCGCTCGTCCGGGCCGAACAGGAGCCAGCAAAACGCACCGAGCAGCACGATCCGGGCGAAGGAGATCGCGTTCGGCAAGGTCCACACGCGATCGAGGCTGTTCACGCCGTTGATGGCCCCGGTTGGCACGGCCTCCACGCCGGCAAGTGTACGGGCGGCAGAACGCTCAGGCCCACGCCTGGTGTCCGTACTTGGTGGCGCGTGCCTCTCGGCTCGGTGCAAACGGCCCTGCGCGACCTCAGCTCATTCAGTGTGCCGAACGCGCATGCCCGTGACGATGTTGGGCACCAAGCACACATAGCGGTCCGCCATCCCGTCGAGTGCCCAAGGTTCGAGTGGCAGCTCCATCGCTCGATCGAGCTCCTCGTCATCGGTGACGACGTGCGCCAACCCCTGAACCATCACGCTCCAGCCCTGCTGATGGTCCAGTTCGTAGCTGTCGACCTCGAAGGCCACAACGAATCCCGCTGAGGCGTCGTTCAGCTTGGTGCCCTGGGCCGACCGCCACACGATGTCGCCGTCGAGCAAAGCGAAGTTCACGGGAAGGACGATCGGCAGCGCCCGCGCAGTAAGCGCCACGCGACCCACGTGCTCACCTTGCAGCAGCTCGAGACAGTCCTCACGGCCCAGATCCTCGAAAAGGAGTCGCCGATCGCAGTCCACGTCTCAAGAGTCGGCCTGAGCAGCCCTTTCCGGTTAGAGGCGAAAGTCACCTTTCATCCGGCCGTGCGGCGCCCTTGTCAACAGAAGGCCAGCTTCACGGCGTGATTGGGACACACCATTCGACCAGCGTCCCCGAGGGGCTGCGAGCCGTGATCGAGACCGAGCCTGAGAGCGCGCGGGCCCGCTCCGCGATGTTCCGCAACCCGTTGCCGGCGGTTCGCCCCCTGGGAGGGCCCACACCGTCGTCAGCGACCGAGACGAGGAGCATGTTGTCCTCTGCGGCAATGACCACTTCAACTGACGAAGCCGCAGCGTGTCGGGCAACGTTCGAGAGCACCTCGGTCAAGACGGCTATGACGTTGGGCTCCAGCAGCTCGCTCGTGACCGAGTCCACAGGGCCCTGGAACCCGACACGGGGTGTGAAGCCGAGATGTTCCGCGGCAGCTGCGACGACAGCCGTGACCGCCGACCGAAGGCCCCAGTCGGCCATCGCTGGTCGTTCGAGGAGGAAGATCGTCTCGCGGATCTCGCGAATGACCTCGTCCAGACCGTCGACGACACGATCGATCCGCCCGGCCACCGAGCCGCTCGTCAGTCGCTCAATGCTTTGCAGGCCCATGCCCAGCGCGAAAAGCTGCTGTATGACCGTGTCGTGAAGGTCACGCCCGATTCGCTCACGCTCGGCCGTGGCATGGAGCTGCTCGAGCTCGACTCGGGCCTCTCCGAGGGTGAGCGCGACCATCGCTGCGTTGGCGAAGACCTCGACGAGCGCGGTGTCGTTTGCGCTGAAGCTCGGCGCTCCCCGGGGCCGAGCCACGACGAGAGCGCCGAGTATCCGCCCCTCGACGCCCAGCGGGCAGAACAGGCAAGGCCCGAGGCCGAGCGCCTTCATCTCGCCCGGAACGGTCATCTCGGTCGACAGGTCATCGACGATGATCGACTCCCCCTCGGTCATGGCCCGCTTCGCGATGCTCCCGTCCGAGGAGATCTCGAGACCGATGATCGATTCGGCCCCCTCACCGTCGCTCGCGCTGACAACGAGGTCTTCTTTCCCGGACGGTACGACCACCCAGCCCAGCGAGGCGTCCACCAGGCCGCGTGCCCGACACGCGACCAGCTCCAGCGTGGTCGCGGTCGGCTCGCCGGCAAGCAGGCGCTGGGTGATCTCGTTGATCGCATGCAGCCTCGCCTCCTGGCGACGCCGATCAGTGGCATCGCGCACGAACGCCCCGGCGAACTGCTCACCGCCTGTCGAGAACGGGGCGAGGCTGACATCGATCGGGAACACGCTCCCGTCGCGGCGCCGGCCCGTGAGCTCGAGGCCGAGTCCCATGGGACGCGCCTGCCCGCTCTCCGAGAACTTTCTCCGGTGGCGCTCGTGCAGGGCCCGGGCCTCCTCCGGCACCAGCGTCTCGATCGGCAGCCCGACGACTTCGTCCGGATCGAAGCCGAAAAGTGTCCTGATTGCTTCGCTGGCGAGCACGATGAGCCCGTCCGCATTGACCGCGACGACGGCATCCGGCGATGACTGCAAGAGTGTTGCCAGCACATCGGCAGTGTCCGCCACACGCGATTGCATAGGTACGATGCGACTGTGCTCTCTCACCGGGGTGCGAGCCTAGTCAGGTTGTCGCCTGAGGCGCATGGGCCGAGAGGGCTCAGGGTCGCCACGATCGCGTCGAACAGCCGAGATCTGGCTCTCGCCCTGTACCGGTCCGCAATACTTGAGCACGGGTCGGCTCGTTCTCGACAAGCAAGTGGCGTGCCGCCACGCGTCCCGATACACCCGCGTCACGACCGCTCCAGAGGAGCTCAGCTTGAGGCAGACCGTTCAAGGGCGAACGACGATAGCGGCATCGGCCGGCACCGTCTTCGAGTGCTTGGCCGACTACAAGTGCGCCGACCTCTTCATCGAGGGTCTCGAGCAGCTCACCCCCGTGGGGCCCCAGACGACGGGCGAAGATGCACGATTCGACGCCATCTTGAAGCTGGGGGGCCGCACGCTTCGAACCACCATTGTGATCACCTCACTCCAACCGGGTCGCAGCATCACTTGGTCCTCAGCCGACGACGACGGCCAGAGCCTCACATTCGAACTGCATCCGAAGCGAGGCGGGACAACCGTCAGCCTCACGGTGACCTACGAACAGCCGGGCGGCATCGCGGGCGCGCTCATCGCCCCGTTCGTGGAGCACACGGTCCAGCACCGGGCAACCGGGGCACTGGACCGACTGCGCGAGCACCTTTCACCGGAGTAGGCACGTAGCTGAAACGGCCGGCGAAGCCACCTTCACGCTTCGACGACAGCTCCTCGCGACAGATGTTCAAGGTCGGAGGCAAACGCGTCGATAGATGGTGCACGACCCCCGTTGCCTTGCGAGGGAAGCAAGGGGCCGTGCACCGTCTACGAGTATCTCGCAATTGGAGCGCTCTCCGCGCTCTTTTTTGACAGCGCGACGACGCAAGCTCGCGACAGCCGAGATGCCTGCTGCGAACCGCGGGCTGTTCCAGCAATCGCCGGCTCCAAGAACGCCAGTGACTGACGGGCAAACGTCCGCTGGTCGGGTTGGACCGCTGCAGTATCAGCTCTTGAACATGTAAGCCCGGCCGGCATACTTTGCCTTGCCATATGAACCCATCACGGCGGTCGTGCCCGAAACGGCCACCGAGACGCCGAAGTGGTCGCCTGCGGCGGTATCGGAGCCCTTCAGCTCGGCCGTCTGCTTCCAGACGCCCGCCGTGTCGGTGAACACGTATGCCCGACCGGCATCCGTGGCGTGGTCGTATGCACCCACTACGACCGACGTGCCCGAGATCGCCGCCGAGATGCCGAAGTAGTCGCCTGCGGCGGTGTCGGAGCCCTTCAGCTCGGCCGTCTGCTTCCAGACGCCCGCCGTGTCGGTGAACACGTATGCCCGCCCGGCGGAGTCGGCCTGGCCGTATGAGCTCACGACGACCGTCGTGCCCGAGAGGGCCACGGAGGTGCCGAAGTTGTCACCGGTGACGGTGTCGGAGCCCTTCAGCTCGGCCGTCTGCTTCCAGACGCCCTCTGTCTCGCTGAACACGTACGCTCGGCCCGCACCCTTTGCGTAGCCCTCCGCACCCACGACGGCCATAGTGCCCGAGACGGCCACCGAGGTGCCGAACCCATCCTCGGTGACGGTGTCGGAGCCCTCCAGCTCGGCGGTCTGCTCCCAGCCGGACGTCGTCTTGGTGAACACGTAGGCCCTACCCATATAGCGGGCGTGGCCGACGGCCCCCACGACAACAGTCGCGCCCGAGACGGCCACCGACCAGCCGAAGTAGTCGTCAGCCACGGTGTCGGAGCCCTTCAGCTCGGCGACCTGGCTCCAGCCGGACGCGGTCTCGGCGAACACGTAGGCCCGACCGGCATCCTTGGCTTGGTCGTAGGCACCCACGACAACGGTCGTGCCCGAGATGGCCACCGAGTTGCCGAAGTGGTCGCCTGGCGTCGCATCGGAGCCCTTCAGCTCGGCGACCTGGCTCCAGCCGGACGCGGTCTTGGCGAACACGTACGCCCGACCGGCATAGGCGGCGCCTGAGGTGCCCACGACGGCCATGGTGCCCGATACGCCCACCGAAACGCCGAACTCGTCGGTGGTGACGGTATCGGAGCCCTTCAGCTCGGCCAGCTGCTTCGGAGCGGCCGTACGCGGCCCGGTGACCGCGGCCGTCGTGGTGCAGCTCGCCAGGAGCGGAAGGGAGACCGCGCCAACCATGAGGAGCGCGGACAGGCTGGCTTTCGGGGACTTCCCCACGAACACCTCCGGGCGATGGAGCGAATGAGCAGGAACTTCGGCGTCAGGCTAGCCCGGAGATGTCTCCGCGACCTGACCCCTTCCCAACCCCCGTCACCTGTCCAGCGGCGACCGGTTGACCAGCAGTCAGATCCTGCGACAGGAGCGGCCGGGGGCGCTTGGCGTCCCACGGCCGCTCGCTTCTCCTGGACTGCATGCCAGGGGCGTTCCTCGCTTACCTCACCGCTCGCCCCCGGCCTGCCGTGTCCCCCCGTGCCAGGAGGAGCAACCCGCGTGTGCCCGCGGTCCCGCTGGGCGTCGTGACCGATGCACGGCCGCTTCCTCCATGTCGCAAGGCGACAGGGCTGTGCCCCCACTTATTCCACCGACCTCTTCTCCGGGTCGCGGGGCTGCCGCGCGCCGAAGCGGTCTCGTCTCTCTTGGTTTGAGGCCTACAATCGATGCAGAAGTGGTCCGGGGGGTTCGACATGCGAAGGGTCCTTTCTTTCGTTGCCGTCGTGGCTATGGCCTCCTTCGCCGTCCCCTCACTGGCCAGTGTTGCAAGCACGGGGACAATCCCGACTCGTTACCTCGCCGCCAACGGAGGCGTGGTCAACTGGCCGGTGGCGGTCCACAACGCCAAGACCTGCTCATGGTCGTCATCGCCGAGCGTCGGCGGGTTCGCCACGACTGTGAAGTGCAAGTCCGGACGCGTCGAACGTTCGTTCCGATTCGAGGCGAACCCGTTGACCAAGGCGAAGGACTACACGCTCAGCCTGACCGTGCGCGGCGAGGTCACGACAATCGACCGCCTGAAGGTCGTTGAGGCCGGGCACACGACACCGACCACCACGACGGTCCCCCCAACGACGACTACTACCACGGTCCCCCCAACGACAAGTACGACGACGACTACGCTGCCCTTTTCACAATCCCCCGGCTGGACCTCGCCCAACTGGTCGGGGTATGTCCTCACGGGAGGAAGCGGTGGGTACCAGGCGATAAGTGCCGAGTGGACGGTTCCGTCGGTCGACTGCTCCTCGGTACCGGATGGCGCCACATCGGACTGGGTGGGTGTCAACGGCTTCGGAGAGCAGAACCCTGGTCTGTTCCAGGACGGCACGACGTCGTACTGCGTAAACGGGCAGGAGGGCGACTGGTCCTGGTGGACGGACGCGGCTGAGGCCTACTCGAGTCAGCTCCTCTTTCCGGTCGCTCCCGGCGATCTGATCTACGCCCAGGTCTACCAGGAAGCCTCAGGCGAGTGGGCCTACGACATCGAGGATGTCACCAGTCAAGTGTCGTCGTCAGCCGCCCCCGCCGCCCCCGAGTCCTACTCTGGTCCAGGCACGACCGCCGAGTGGATAGCAGAGGATCCCGGCGATCCGAGCACCGACGAGCCCTATCCTCTCGCGGACTTCGGGTCGGTGACCTTTACGGACCTCGGCTTGACGGTGCCGTCCGGCTCTTGGACGCTGCCATCGTATTCCGATGCAATCGAGATGGTGGGGCCGGACCAGTTGGTCGAAACGTTGCCCAGCCCGATTCAAGGCGCCGCCGCATCGGCTGATTTCACCGTTACCGACGAGGCAGCGGTCGAGAACGGTTCCACGGCCAGAAGTGCTGCCATGAAGCACGCCCAGTCGACGTTCGTGGCGCTCGTGCCACGGGCTCAGGCGCCGTCGATAAACGCCTTG
>PMVZ01000209.1 GCA_003166375.1 Acidimicrobiaceae bacterium
AGCCGGCAGCGATGACGAGGCCGTCGACCCCGGGGCGCAGCTGGTCGAGAACCTGGTGGCGAGACACAGCCAGCAGCGCTGTCAACGGCGAGAGCACCGACACTTCGATGCGTAGCCGGCTGTAGTCCATAGGACGCAGGCGGGGCAGCCGCGGGTCGGCGAAGGCGGCCGACCAGGCGTGGCGGGCGGCGCCGTGTCCCAGCGGCTCGACACCCTCGATGCTGCCGATGCAACCGTTGAGCTGCCCGTCGACCATGAGGGTGACGAACACGCCGACGTGCTCGCGCAAAGCGCCAGGTAGCAGCGCGTCCGGGGGCGCGGAGGGCGGGACGCCGAGAAAGCCACCGACAATGGCGGCGTCGGCGATGTCGAGCAGCAGCTCGCGCTCGTGGGGGGTCAGCTTCATGTCAGACGAGCGCGAAGGCACCATAGCCCACCACCCTCTCCCGGTCGCCGGCAGTGTCGCCGGAGTTGCGCAGGTCAAGCTGTTCGACCCGCAGCTCGTCAGCACGACTGGCGCTCAGCAAGCCGCGGATGCCGGCGGCGCCGCATGCGTCACGGTCGCCGATCTCGTCCGGTCGCCGGGCGACGACCGCGGCGGCGGTGCGACGGTCGAGCACGACGGCGTCGGCGTACGGGTGGTAATGCGAGAGGTCGCTGCTGACAACTATCACCGTCTCGGGACCACCCCAGACCGTATCGAGCGCGGTGGCAACGTCGGCCGTCCCGCAACGACCCACCGCGAGCGGTAGGACCTCGAAGTGGTCGATCATCACCTGCAGGAACGGAAGCTGGACCTCGAGGCTGTGCTCGTACGCGTGGGCCTCGTCATCGACGCTCACGCACAGCTGGGTGAGCGCGAGCTGACGTGCCGCCGCATCAACCGCAACGAGCCCGAGCGGCGTAGCGAAAGCATCCGCACTGCTGACCGCCATCCCGGAGGTGGGAACGTGGTGGCTGGGGCCGAGGAGCACAATCCGCTGCACGCGGTCGCGTGCCGCGACGAGGCTCAGGTACGCGGATGCAGCGACGGCGCCGGAGTAGATGTAGCCGGCGTGCGGCACGACGAGCGCCTTCGGGGCGGGCGCCTCGCAGTCCGGCCGGACGGCGGCGTTGAAGGCCGCGCGCAGGGCACCGCGCAACTCCTCCGGTGCCGCCGGATAGAACGTGCCGGCCACGGCCGGCGGGCGGACTCTCAGCGTGCGGGCGTCTTTCATCGGGCATCCTCGCGGGCCACTCGCCCGATGGTCACCGGCCGGCGCCTCGCACCCCACCCACCGGGCGAGCCGTCGAATACGCCGGGCAGCTGGGTACCGCACACCTGACAGTGCCCGGTGTCGTCGAGACGGTAGGCGCCGACCACATACCAGTCGCGCTCGATCACCCGAGCCCCGCACGCCGGGCAGTAGGTGCTCTGCCCGTCGACGTCGTGCACGTTGCCTGTGTAGGCGTGGCGCACACCGTTGGCCAGCGCGATGCGCCGCGCCCGACTCAGCGTATCGGGCAGGGTGGGTAGCCGGTCGAGCATCTTGAAGTCGGGATGGAACGCGGTGAAGTGCATCGGCACATCCGGGCCGAGGTGCTCGACCACCCATGAGGTCATAGCGTCGAGCTCGGAGTCGGAGTCGTTGAGCCCTGGGATGAGAAGTGTCGTCAGCTCGAACCACACGCTCGTCTCATGTTTCAAGTACTCGAGGGTGTCGAGCACCGCGGCCAGCCCGCCGCCACAGACATGCCGGTAGAAGTCCTCGGTGAAGCCCTTGAGGTCGACGTTGGCGCCCTCGAGGTGCGCGTAGAAGTCGGCACGCGGTTCAGGGCAGATGTAGCCGGCCGTCACCGCCACCGCCTGTAGCCCAACGTCGTGGCAGGCGTCCGCCACGTCGCTCGCATACTCGAGGAAGATCGTAGGGTCGTTGTAAGTGAAGGCCACGCTCCGACAACCCAGCGACTTCGCCGCGGCGGCGATCGCCTCGGGGGACGCGGCGTCGGCGAGCGTGTCGATCTCCCTGGACTTGGAGATGTCCCAGTTCTGGCAGAACCGGCACGCGAGATTGCAGCCGGCAGTGCCGAAGCTGAAGATCGACGATCCCGGTAGAAAGTGGTTGAGCGGCTTCTTCTCGACCGGGTCCACGCAGAACCCACTGGAACGGCCATAGCTCGTCAGCACGATCCCGTCGCCCTGCCGCTCCCGCACGAAGCACAGCCCGCGCTGGCCGTCATGCAGCTTGCACGCCCGCGGGCAGACGTCACACTGCACCCGCCCGTCGTCGAGAGCGTGCCAGTAGCGGGTCGGCACCGTGAACCTGTCCATCACCGAAGTAGCTGCCTCGGTCTCAGGATACTGCTGCCAAAAGACTTGACAGGAGCAACCGCCTCAAGGTTGGGCGAAAACGATACAGATGCAAGAGGTCGAGATCGCCGGGGCTCCGCCGGAAGCGACCAGTGGCGCCCCGCTTAACCACCGCTTATCGCATGAGCGATGGCGGCGCTCGTGGCACGGGCGGCCTGCCCCCGTGGCGCCCGCTCGCCGCCGGGGGTCGCGCCAGAATGACGCCCAGAGGACCGTGCGGACCAACGTCAGACCGCGCACGAAATCGGCGATCTTGTGCGTACTAGAACCGTCGATCTGCACCGCTTGTCCGAGGTCGAAGGACCCGACAAAGGGGTTACAGATCGAGTGTTCTGCGACAACAGAAGATGAGTTCCGCTGCTTAAACCGCGCCTGCGGCTGGGAGGGCCACCACTCGGTGTACGCGACGCCAGCCGCCTTGAGGGAGTAGTTCTAATGTTCTTAAGTTCGTTCGATCACCGTCGTCTGATGAGAGGACCGCAGAGATGGCCGAGGTCGTTCTCTTCCACCACGTGCAGGGACTCACCGAAGGGGTGCGCGCGTTCGCCGGCGAGCTGCGCGCCGGCGGGCACATCGTGCACACGCCGGACCTGTTCGACGGCGAGCGACCGGCGACCATTGACGGCGGCATCGCGCTCGTCCAGAGCATCGGGGACGACGTGCTTCGCGAGCGCGCCGACCGAGTCGTGGCCGACCTGCCTGCGGGCCTGGTGTATGCCGGCTTCTCCTTCGGTGCCGCCACGGCGCAGCGGTTCGCCCAGACTCGGCGTGGAGCGCGCGGCGCGCTGCTGTACGAGTCCTGTATTCCGATCACTGACGAGTGGGCCTTCGGGCCGTGGCCCGAAAGGGTCCCGGTGCAGATCCACGGCATGGACAGAGACCCGTTCTTCGCGCTGGAAGGAGACATCGATGCCGCTCGGGAGCTGGTCGAGACGGTCGGTTCCGAGCTAGCCGAGCTGTTCGTCTACCCGGGCGACCGGCACCTGTTCGCCGACAGCTCATTGCCGTCTTACGACGCGGACGCAGCGGCGTTGGTAATACAGCGCTCGCTGGAGTTCCTCGAGCGGGTGGACTGATGAGTCGCTCGCGGTCGGACGGGAGAGCGAACTGCTTGTAAATGTCAGGGGCAGCGCGCTTGCCTACGAGCGGACAGTCACCGAACAGGGCGATTTGTGCTCTCTCTGGCTCGACATGAAGGCCAGGGAGACGAGCGCATATTCGGCAGGGCGTACGTCGAGCCGTCTGGATGGCAGCTGGTCCCTCCAAGACCGT
>PMVZ01000219.1 GCA_003166375.1 Acidimicrobiaceae bacterium
CTGGTGCACCAAGAAGATCTAGGACGCGGTCTGTCATATGGCTGGGGATGGGTGCTGTTCTTCGGGGCGTTTGCCTGCCTGATCGGAATGAGATTCGCAGTCCGGGGAGCGAGCTCGGCGACGGTTGGACTGCTGTTCGGCTTCGGAATCCTCATGGGCTTGGCGACAGCACCGACAGTTGCGTTCTACGCGAGTACGAACCCGCAAGCCGTTTGGCAGGCCTCTGGAGCGACGGCGCTGTTCATGACCGGGCTGGGCGTGGCCGGCTATGCGACAAAACGAGATCTGTCAGGGCTCGCGCGTCTTGCATCCTGGGCCCTCCTGGCTCTCATCGTCTTCGGCATGATCACCGTCTTCGCGCAGGTACAGAACGGTGCGCTCGTCTACTCCTGTGCCGGACTGGTGATCTTTGCAGGTCTCACCATGTTCGATTTTCAACGCCTTCGCTCGAACAGTGGTCCGATTTCTGCACCACTGCTGGCGGCATCGATCCTTCTTGATGCCCTCAACGTGTTCCTCTTCTTCGTGAACATCTTCAATAGGAGGAGGTAAAGGCTCGGGATTCGACGCGCACGCGCTCTACCTTCGAGGTCGGCGCCCACCAGCAGGGCGCAAACGTCACCTATCTCGGCCGGGAGAAGGACACCGCGCGCGTGCTCGGCCGGATGTTCGACGGGATCGAGTACCGGGGTGCCGCCCAGAACGTCGAGATCCTCGCCCGTTACGCCGGCGTGCCGGTCTGGAACGGACTCACGGACACTTGGCACCCGACCCACATGCTCGCCGACATGCTCACGATGAGAGATCACTCGAAGCTTCCGTTCAAAGAGATCGCATACTGCTATGTCGGCGATGCCCGGAACAATACGGCGAACTCCTTGCTTGTCACCGGGGCACTGCTCGGAACCGATGTCCCTCTCGCTGCTCCGGAGGACTTGCCGCCATCGGCTGAAGTACACGGGATCGCGGAGTCGCTTGCGGCAACTTCTGGAGCGCTCTTACCTCCGACATCGAGAAGGGGGTAGCCGGTGCCGACTTCAGCTGCACCGACGCCTGGCTCTCGAATGGGAGAGCCTGAAGACCTGTAGGGCGAGCGCATCAAGAAGCTCCTCCCTTGCCAGGTGAATTCGGAGTTGATGGAGGCGACAGGGAATCCATCGGTCAAGTTCATGCACTGTCTGTCGGCTCCACACAACCGGGAGACCGAGATCAATGAGGCGATCTTCGAGAAGCGGCACCTCGTCCGACTCAACCTTGTCAACTGCCTTCACCCCGCTGATAGCTGGCTGGTGCAACGCACGGAGCTGAAAGGCAGTGCTGGCACGCTTGTTTGCTTTCTCCCGCGCGCGCGTGATGCGAGCAGAGTCAACCGGCTGCAGGATTGCATCAAGGATCGTTCATGAGACAGTCGACGAACCCATATGGGGGCACGGGCTGGTCAGCGGTCGAGGAAGGAAACAAATGCCTGCGGAACGTCTAGCCCGTCTCGTGCACTTTGCGGCACGGACGGCATATTTCCACTGGAACTCACTTGACAGGAGCAGACCACGATGATGCAGCGTCGTCATTTAACTAGCCCAGCCAACCCGGGACCGCCGCGCGACCCAGCGCCGAAACCAGCCCCGACCCCGCCGCCGACGTGGCGCTGGTGGCTCCCCCTCGTCGGCCTCCTTGCCACCATATTGCTGCTGTGGTCGCCGAGCGTGAAGACAACCCCGACGGTCAGTCTCAACTACACGAGCTTCCTCGCCCGCGTCGAGACGAACAAGGTCGTCACCGCGTCGATAGACCCCAACGGCGGCGTTACGGGCAGGCTGAAGAACGGCGACAACTACACGACCCAGATCCCGACCGTCCTCAACGACGCCCAGCTAGCACCTACCCTGAGGGCGCACGACGTCTCAGTGGCCGGAGTCGGCTCGAGCTCCAGCTTGGTGTCCGACCTGTTGTCATTCATCCCCTTGCTGGTTTTCGTCGGCATCTTCATCTGGCTGAGCCGGACGACCCGCCGCCAGCTGGCGGGCGGGATGAGCGGGATCATGGGTATCGGTGGCAACAAGGCGAAGGTTTACGACGAGCAGCGGCCTTCCACCCGCTTTGCTGACGTCGCCGGTTACGAAGGCGCAAAACGCGAGGTGAGCGAGGTCGTGGACTTCTTGAAGCACCCCGACCGCTACACCAAGGCTGGCGCGATCGGTCCCAGGGGCGTGCTCATGGTCGGCCCGCCGGGCAGCGGGAAGACTCTCATGGCTCGCGCGGTGGCAGGTGAGGCCGAAGTCCCCTTCTTCGCCCTGACTGGTTCGAGCTTCGTCGAGATGTTCGTCGGTGTCGGGGCGTCTCGGGTCCGTGATCTGTTTGCCGACGCCCACAAGCGGGCACCGTCGATCATCTT
Source organism: Acidimicrobiaceae bacterium (assembly GCA_003166375.1). Lineage (GTDB taxonomy): Bacteria > Actinomycetota > Acidimicrobiia > Acidimicrobiales > Bog-793 > Fen-455. The sequence goes on from PMVZ01000219.1 coordinate 2,393, forward strand.
CATCGACGAGATCGACGCCATCGGCCAGAAGCGGGGCGGGGCGGTCGTCTCGAACGACGAGCGCGAGCAAACTCTCAACCAGCTTTTGGCGGAGATGGACGGCTTCGACGCCACGACCGGCGTCGTCGTCATGGCGGCCACCAACCGCCCCGAGGTGCTCGACCCTGCACTCTTGCGACCCGGTCGATTCGACCGCCAGGTGGAGATCCCGCTTCCCAACCAGGCCGAGAGAGCTGCCATCTTGAAGGTGCACGTGACCGAGAAGCACCTCGGTCCCGACGTTGACCTTGACGCGGTCTCGCGTGCTACCCCTGGTTTCTCCGGAGCAGACCTCGCCAACCTCCTCAACGAGGCGGCGATCGTCGCGGTGCGCCACGATCGCGATGTCATCGGGGCGGCGGACATCGACGAGGCGCGGGACCGGATAATCCTCGGGCGGCGCGACGGGTCGAACATGCTCTTGCCCGAGGAGAAACACTCGGTTGCGGTCCACGAGACGGGTCATGCCCTCGTCGCTGTGCTCTCGGCCCACGCTGATCCGGTCGCCAAGATCACGATCCTGCCCGCCGGGCAAGCTCTCGGGGTCACCGAACAGCTTCCAGCCGACGAACGGCACCTTTACCCTGAGAGTTACTTGCGCGACTCGCTCGCGATCCGCCTCGGCGGCCGGGCCTCGGAGATCCTCGTGCTCGGGGAGGCGTCTACGGGGGCCGCGAATGATCTCGCAGGCGCCACCGATCTCGCCGTGCACATGGTGAGGGACTGGGGACTGTCCCCCAGACTCGGACCGATCGGCTACGGCGATCAGGGACCGGGCTACCTGGGCGGGAACCAGCTGCAGTCCCGGCCGTATTCGGAGGGGACGCAGCTCGCCATTGACGAAGAGGTCAGCCGCCTGCTCGCTGAAGCCGAGGAGACGGCTCGCGGGCTGCTTTCGACGAACCGTGACGTTCTCGACGCTGTCGTTGCGAGGCTCCTCGAGCGCGAGACGATGAGCGGCGACGAGCTCATAGAGATCATGCGCGAGACGATCGCCTCTCGGCGCACGGCCGCCACTGTCGGAAACGCGTCATGAAGCAACATCGACTCGCGAAACTGGCCAGCCCGCCGACGGGAGACCCCCACTGGGCCCGGTCAATTGTGGCGCGTGGTTCCAGCCTCTTAGCGCTTTTGAGAGGCCCGGTACCGGGCTCCCGGCTCCGCGGGTGAGTCCTGACGGACGAGCGCGAGAGAGGCCACAGGACGAGCTGGTCGTTATGATCCGCGTAGTAGCCGTGCCATCAAAGGGTTACTGCGCGGCTTAGGCGGTGAGGCGCTCGTCGGCGCGCTTACCGGTGCGGCGCTTTTGAGGAGCGATCTCACCAGAAGCGACGGTGTACAGCTAGAAAGCCATCGCATCAGACAAGGAGGTCCCAATGATCGCAACGACGTTCGGTGTTGGACAGGTCGTGTACTCCATTCTGTGGTTCTTTCTGTTCTTCATCGAGATCTGGTTGATGGTCTCGGTCTTCATCGACATCTTTCGGAGCCACGACCTGAAAGGCTGGGCGAAAGCTCTCTGGGTCGTAGTGGTGCTGGTACTCCCGCTCGTCGGAATCCTCGCCTACTTCATCGTTCGCGGGGACGAGATGCGCGCCCACCAAATCCAGGCGCAGCAGCACCAAGAGCAGTCACTCCGCGATTATCTCCGGCGGGTTGGCGGCCCTAGCGGGTCATCGGCCGAGGAGCTGTCCCGGCTCGCTGAGCTGAAGCGAGACGGAGTGATCTCCGAGGACGAGTTCCAACAGCTGAAGTCCCGCGTCATGCGGCAAGCCTCGGACACGAGCTCTAAATGAGCGGTCATCGAAAGCGCCGAACGGAGTCGGCACGGTAGATTCTCCACATTGGTGCCGAGAGCTCGATGCCCGACCCAGAACCTGAACGGCAGTCCCAACAGAACTGCCAAGGAAACATACGGCTGATGAGGCTGAGCCAATGGCAGGCGAACGCTGGCGAGGAGTTCCTCTGCCGCGTACGCAATGAGTGCGCGGAGGCTGTCCGATAAGTAGATCGAATGGCCTATTCACGACGGTGTGCCGACCGCTCCTCCCGGAATACCTGACTCCCGCACTCGTCTTCTTGCGTATTGCCTACGGCCCGCGTTGATGTTCTCCAGGACCCTACCGGTAAACAACGTTCTGGTACTTGCCCGGCGCGCGGCTTTGTATCTTCGACGAAACCGATCTTCGCATCCGTGCGCCGCCTCGGCTCAGTCTGCCGCGCCGCGAACCGAGCCGGATCGACTGATCGGATCAGACAGGTGAGGGCGGGACGTTTGCCTCTGACGAGGACTCCGCTGCGGACGGAGAGTTTGAAAAGGACCGGTTTGATCGCAGTCGGCGGGCGACAGCACCTCCGGTTACGATTGGGCCGTGAGCTTGTGGAGCTCTGGCTCTAAGTGGAGTTGATAGATCGGACCTCGGAGCTCGAACTGCTCACGGGCCTGCTGACACAGGCGGCCGATGGCATTAGTGAGGCTCTCGTGGTGCGGGGTGCGCCGGGGATCGGCAAGACGGCGTTGTTGGACGCCGTGGCGGCTCGAGCGAGTGACGATGGGCTGAGGGTGGCACGGGTGACAGGCGTCGAGTCAGAAGCTCCGCTTGGCTATGCCGCGGTACATCGGCTCCTGCTCTTGTTTCCTGGGTTCACAGAGCAGCTGCCCGCCCCCCAGCGCGAGGCGCTGCAGTCGACGTTCGGGCTGCTGGCCGGTCCGCCGCCCGACCGCTTTCTCGTGGCGCTTGGTGTGCTCACGCTGCTCGCTGATGTGGCGTCGGAGGCTCCGCTGTTGTGCGTCATCGACGATGCACAGTGGCTCGACGACGAGTCGGCGGTGGTGTTCGGGTTCGTGGCCCGGCGGTTGCACGCCGAACGCGTAGTGATGCTGTTCGCGGCTCGCGAGCTGACCGAGGTTGCCTCTGCGTTCCAAGGCCTTCGACAGGTCGTCATCGGTAATCTCGACGACGGCGATGCCGCAACGCTGTTGTCGTCGATCGTCAAGAGCAGGCTGAGCCAATATGTGGTTTCGCGCTTGGTCGCTGAAGCGAGCGGGAACCCGCTCGTGCTAGCGGAGATGACTGCGCAGCTGACCCCGGCACAGCTCGCGGGGACTGCTATTCTGCCGGACCCGCTCCCGGCTGCTGGCTCGCTCCAGCAGATGTTCAGTCGCCGCCTGGAGAGCCTATCGCCGAGCGCCCGGCTGCTGCTGGCGGTAGCCGCGGCCGAACCGACCGCCCGCTATTCGCTCATCTGTGATGCTGCTAGGCGCTTGGGCGTCGATCCCGCTACTACTGAGTCCGAGGTCGTAGGGTTGGCCGACTTTGGCGCTACGGTCACGTTCCGCCATCCCCTCGTCCGCTCGGTCGCCTACCACAGCGTGCCGGTCGCTCACCGCCGAGTGATTCACTGGACCCTCGCGGAGCTGACCGACGCGGGTGAGCAGCCCGACCGCGTAGCCTGGCATCTGGCCATGGCGGCCACCGGCCCGGACGATGCGCTGGCGACCCAGCTTGCCCAGGCGGCCGAGCGTGCCAGGGACCGCGGCGGTTACGCGGCGGCGGCGACCTTCCTCGCCCGTGCGGCCGAGCTGTCGGTCGACGACCAGCTCCGCTGCGACCGCATCCTCGCCGCCTCCGAAGCCGCCCTCACCGCGGGACGTCTCGACCAAGCTCGGGCACTGCTCGACCAGGCCCAAGCGGGGGCCGCCAGCGACAGCCAGCTGGCCACAGCGTTGCGCCACAGCGGCGAGGTGGCCTTCGCCAGGGGCCAGACCGGTGATGCCGCACGCCTGCTGCTTGCCGCCGCGAAACGACTCATTTTGGTCGACGCCCGGCTTGGACGGCGAACTCTGCTCGCGGCTCTCACTGCTGCCCAGTACGCACGAGAAGACGCCACTGCGGAGGTACGCGCCTTCGCCAAGGACGTCTTCGATACCAGCGTCGACCTCGAGGACCGGTCCTCTGTGGCCGACTGTCTGCTGCTCGGCTTTCTGCAACGCCTGTCCGGCGCACCGAGAAAGGCGGCTCCGCTACTCCGGGCGGCAATGGGCCATCTCCGGGACCCCGAGACACCCGACGCCATCCGCATGTCAGTGTCGGTCGCCGTCGGTGGGTTGGCAGGCACCGAGCTGCTGGACCAGGACGCCATACTCGAGGTGTTGGACACGTACGTGCGGTTCGCCCGTCGAGCAGGCGCACTCAGGATTCTCCCTCCGGCTTTGGCGACACTGGCCATTGCTCTGACCCGCCAAGGCCGCTTCGACGAGGCGCAGGAGGCCTGCGCCGAAGCTCGCGTTCTCGGAGAAGCTACGGGGGCCCTCGGGAGACCCTTGGCCTGGTCGGCCGAGCTGAATCTGTTGTGTTGGCGGGGCCGTGAGGCAGAGGCGCGAGAACACGGGGTCATGATCGGTGCCGAAGAGGAGCACCGCGGGGGAGATATTCGTGCCTACCGCGATCAATCACCCATGTACCTCACGGTGCTCGAGCTCGGCCTCGGCCGCTACAGACGGGCCTACAGTCAAGCGCTGCCCATCTACCGAGCCGACAGGTTGGGATTCGGCACGCTCGTGCTGCCCGAGTTCATCGAGGCCGCCACCCGCTGTGGTGAACTGCTGGTGGCACATGAAGCTCTGAATCGGCTGAAAGAAAGGGCAGAAGCGAGCGGTGCCCGCTGGGGGCTTGGTCGGCTCGCCTGTTGCCAGGCGCTGCTGGCCGAGGACGCCGAGCCCCTGTACAGCAGGGCAATCGAACTCCTAAAGCTAGGCACTCTTCTCACGGACCTGGCCCGGGCCCACTTACTCTTCGGAGAATGGTTACGACGACAACGGCGTCGGCGTGAGGCGCGACCCCAGCTCACCGCGGCCTATGAGTTGTTCTCGGACATGGGCGCCGAGGCCTTTGCTCAGCGTGCCCGGGTCGAACTGGAGGCGACCGGTGAGACAGCTCGTAAGCGCAGCGTGGAAACGACACAAACCTTGACTCCCCAAGAGGCACAGGTCGCGCGACTCGTCGCCAATGGAGGCACGAATCGCGACGTCGCCGCCCAGCTGTTCATCAGCCCGGCCACAGTCGACTACCACCTGCGCAAGGTGTACCAGAAGCTCGAGATCACGTCGCGAACGCAGCTGGCTCGAACGATGCTGGCTGGGATCTAACAAGCAACGCCTGGTCGGGGACCGTTGCCCAGGAGCGTCCATTGAAGGTGCAAGCCGGCGCTCGCGCCCGAACAACTCATCTGCAACTCTCTCCAGCGGACGCCCCGGTAACCCAGGGCAGTACGGAACGGCGGTTCTAGTGCGCGTGTGGAGACGCTTTCACCGCAGCCTCCCAGCGTCAGGCGGCGATGCTGTACTCGTGGACTAGACCGCTGAGCCGATCCACGCGCCTTACTCGCGTCGCGTCGGTGAATCGTGACTGCGCGCGTCGCCACGGCACGGGAACATCGAGATCGATCCCGCGGTGCGGCCTGGCGGCGTTGTAGTGCTCGACGAACTCGGTGAGAACCCGCTCGAGATGGCGCTCGTTTCTGATGAGCAGCCAGTCGAGGCATTCCCTACGCGCGGTGCCAACGAATCGTTCGGCGAACGCGTTCGCCGAAGTCGTCAACTACATCTGATGG
>PMVZ01000192.1 GCA_003166375.1 Acidimicrobiaceae bacterium
CCTTTCAACATGTCGGACAGGCTCTTGAGCGGCCTGTTGCCGGGGCCCGTCACCGGGCGGCCACGCCGTCCGTTGTCGAAGAGGGCGTCCACTGCCTCCTGGAGCATCCGCTTCTCGTTGTTGATGATGATCTCGGGCGCACCGAGGTCGAGCAGACGCTTCAAGCGGTTGTTCCGGTTGATGACGCGCCGGTAGAGGTCGTTGAGGTCCGAAGTCGCGAAGCGTCCGCCGTCCAGCTGAACCATCGGCCTCAGGTCCGGCGGGATCACCGGCACGGCATCGAGGATCATCGCCCGGGGGTCGTTGACCCGCCGGCCGGACTCGTCGCGGCGGTTGAACGCGGAAACGATCTTCAGGCGCTTGATGGCCTTCTGCTTGCGCTGGGCCGACAACGGACGCCGGCCGTCTGTGGGCTCGATGTTCTCGCGGAGCTTGAGCTCTTCCTCGTCGAGGTCGAGGCGGTCGATCAGCCGGGCGATCGCCTCGGCTCCCATCCCGCCCTCGAAGTAATCGCCGTACCGGCTGTGGAGCTCGCGCCACAGGAGCTCGTCCTCGATGATCTTGCGCCCGTGAAGACCTGAGATCTCGTCGAAGGCACGACGCGCCAGCGAGATGTCATCGTTCGCCCGCTCGCGGACGCCAGTAATCTCCTTCTCGGCGGCCTTCTGGCGGGCGCGGATCTCCGAGTCCTTGGCACCCGAGCTCTCGAGCTCTGCGAGCTCACGCTCGAGATCAGCCAGGCGGCGCTCGGCCTCGAGGTCGCGGGCCCTCTCGATCTCGCCGATCTCGGCGTTGAGCTCGGCCTCCAGATTCGGCAGATCTGCGTGACGACGCTCCTCGTCCACGTGGGTGACAAGGTACGCGGCGAAGTAGATGACCTTCTCGAGCTGCTTCGCCTTGAGCTCCTCACGGGCCTCGGTGCCCATGAGCAGGTAAGCGAGCCAGGACCGGGTGCCACGGAGGTACCAGATGTGCACGACCGAGGCGGCGAGCTCGATGTGGCCCATCCGCTCGCGGCGCACCTTCGAGCGCGTGACCTCGACGCCACAACGCTCGCAGATGATGCCGCGGAACCGCACGCGCTTGTACTTACCGCAGTAGCACTCCCAGTCCTTGGTCGGCCCGAAGATCTTCTCGCAGAACAAGCCGTCCTTCTCCGGGCGCAGGGTCCGGTAGTTGATCGTCTCGGGCTTGCGAACCTCTCCGTGCGACCACGTCCGGATGTCGTCCGCAGTGGCGAGCCCGATTCGAAGCTGATCGAAATCGTTGACGTCGAGCACCTAGAAGCTCCTCTCCGCAGCGCGGCGCGCGTCCTCCTCGTCGGACCCCCGCTCCGGGCGACTGATGTCGATCCCGAGCTCCTCGGCAGTCCGGTAAACGTCCTCGTCCAACTCGCGCATCTCGATCTCCTCGCCGGTGGTCGAGAGCACCTCGACGTCCAGGCATAGGGATTGCATCTCCTTGATGAGCACCTTGAAGCTCTCAGGGATGCCGGGCTCGGGGATGTTCTCGCCCTTCACAATTGCCTCGTAGACCTTCACGCGACCGAGCACGTCGTCCGACTTGATGGTGAGCAGTTCCTGCAACGCGTACGCTGCGCCGTAAGCCTCGAGTGCCCAGACCTCCATCTCACCGAAGCGCTGCCCGCCGAACTGCGCCTTACCGCCGAGGGGCTGCTGGGTGATCATGGAGTACGGGCCTGTCGACCGGGCGTGGATCTTGTCGTCGACGAGGTGCGCAAGCTTCAGTATGTAGACGTAGCCCACGCACACTGTGTTGTCGTAGGCCTCGCCCGTGCGCCCGTTGTACAAGGTCACCTTGCCGTCTGTGCCGATCATCTTGGTCGAGGAATCGACAGAGTCGGGGAGCAACTTCGCGAACAGCTCCTGGATCGTGGAGTGGCGGCCGGCCTCTTCCTTCTCGTCCCAGTGCGCACCGTCGAAGACCGGTGTCGACACCCAGATGGCCGGGTCCGTGCTCGGCCGCGTCTTGGTCTCGGTGCCACGCACTATGTGGTCGGAGAGCACGCGCTTGTCGGCGCCTTGCCAACCCCACCTCGCGGCGTAGCCAAGGTGCGCCTCCAACACCTGGCCGACGTTCATCCGGCTCGGGACACCGAGCGGGTTCAAGATGATGTCGACCGGTGTGCCGTCGGCGAGGTGCGGCATGTCCGCGATCGGCAGGATCTTCGAGATGACGCCCTTGTTGCCGTGGCGGCCGGCGAGCTTGTCGCCTTCGGAGATCTTGCGCTTCTGGGCCACGTAGACCCGCACGAGCTGGTTCACTCCCGGCGGGAGCTCGTGTGAATCGTCACGCGAGAACACCCGCACGTCGATGACCTTGCCGGACTCACCGTGTGGAACCTTGAGGCTCGTGTCGCGCACGTCGCGCGCCTTCTCGCCGAAGATCGCCCGCAACAGTCTCTCCTCTGGTGTGAGCTCGGTCTCACCCTTGGGGGTGACCTTGCCTACGAGGATGTCCCCCGCGTCGACCTCAGCCCCGACGCGGATGATCCCGCGCTCGTCGAGGTCCGCCAGGATGTCGTCTGAGAGATTCGGGATGTCGCGCGTGATCTCCTCGGCACCGAGCTTGGTGTCGCGCGCGTCGACCTCGTGCTCTTCGATGTGGATCGAGGTCAGGACGTCGTCGCGCACCAACCGCTCGGACAAGATGATGGCGTCCTCGTAGTTGTATCCCTCCCACGGCATGAAGGCGACGAGAAGGTTCTTCCCGAGTGCCAGCTCGCCGTTGTGAGTGGAGGGGCCGTCCGCCAGCACGTCGCCGGCACGGACCTCTTGGCCCTCGGACACCACCGGCTTCTGGTTCACGCACGTGTTCTGGTTCGAACGCTGGAACTTCGCTACTGGATAGATCTTCCTGCCAAGCTCCTGATGCGCCCGGTCCTTCTCGCCGGGCTTGTACTCGACGGTGACGTAGTCACCGGCGACTTCGACGACCTTGCCGGAGCCCTGGGCGAGGACGACCTCCCCGGCGTCGCGCGCGGCGCGGGCCTCGACGCCGGTGCCGATGTAGGGCGCCTCGGGCACGAGCAACGGAACCGCCTGCTTCTGCATGTTGGCGCCCATCAGGGCGCGGTTGGCGTCGTCGTGCTCGACAAAGGGGATGAGGGCCGTCGAGACCGAGAGGATCTGCTTAGGAGAAACGTCCATCAAGTCGACTTCCGACGGTGGGACGTAGTCGACCTCACTCGCCGTGCCGTAGGAAGTGGACGTCGCGCCCACCCGCACGCCGGCACCCTGGGGGCCGCGGCGCACGAGGACTCGGTCACCGACAAAATGCCCGGAGGCGTCGAGGGCCGCGGACGCCTGGGCGATGACGTACTCCTCCTCCTCGTCGGCGGCGTAGTAGACGATCTCGTCGGTGACCCTGCTGTCGACCACCTTCCTGTAAGGCGTCTCTATGAAACCGTGGTCGTTGACCCGCGCATAGCTGGCCAGGTGGCCGATGAGGCCGATGTTCGGCCCTTCGGGAGTCTCGATCGGGCACATCCGCCCGTAGTGGGACGTGTGGACGTCTCGGACCTCGAAGCCGGCGCGCTCGCGCGACAGACCTCCGGGGCCAAGCGCGGAGAGACGGCGCTTGTGGGCCAACCCCGACAGAGGGTTGTGCTGGTCCATGAACTGCGACAGCTGGCTTGTGCCGAAGAACTCCTTGATCGCCGCCACGACCGGGCGGATGTTGATCAGAGTCTGGGGCGTGATCGCCTCGACGTCCTGGGTCGTCATGCGCTCGCGCACGACACGCTCCATGCGCGACAGGCCGATGCGGACCTGGTTCTGGATGAGCTCGCCGACCGAACGGATACGTCGGTTGGCGAAGTGGTCCTGGTCGTCGAGGCGGTAGCCAGCCTCGCCATTGGCCAGGTGGAGCATGTAGGTCGACGCGGCGAGCACCTCGCTCGGGCTGAGCACGCCGGAGTGCTCGTCTGGACGCTCGAGCGGGATGTCCAGCAGTTGAGAGATGCGCTCGATCTCCGGGCCGAGCTTGCGGTTGAGCTTGTAGCGACCAACCCGGGTCAGGTCGTAGCGACGCGGGTTGAAAAATGCGTTCTCGAAGTAGACGCGGGCTGCATCGAGCGAAAGCGGCTCGCCCGGACGTGCGCGCTTGTAGATCTCGAGCAGTGCTTCATCACGCGTCGGGATGAGTTCGCGCTCGCGCTCCCACTGGGCGTCGAGGAAGTCGAAATGACGAACGAAGCGGCTCAAGAACGCCTCGTCCTCGTAGCCGAGGGCTCGCAACACCACAAAGAGCGACAGGCGCCGCTTGCGGGCGACTCGCGCACCGGCGCTCACGTCACGGTTCGGCTTCGCCTCGACGTCGAACTCGATCCACTCGCCCCGGTAGGGATGGATCGTCCCGGTGACGATCGTCTTCTGGTCCCGGCCGGGCTGGAAGATCACACCGGGCGAACGGACGAGCTGGCTCACTACGACTCGCTCGGTCCCGTTGATGATGAAGGTCCCGCGGCTTGTCATCATGGGAAAGTCCCCCATGAAGACGGTCTGCTCCTTGATCTCGCCGGTCGAGCGGTTCATGAACGACGCCCGAACGAAGATCGGAGCGGCGTAGGTGATGTCCTTCGCCTTGCACTCGTCTATCGAGAACTTGGGCGGTGGCCGTAGGTCCGGGTCGGTCGGATCGAAGTCGAGCTTGAGGCTCAGCTGGTCGGTGAAGTCCGCGATTGGACTGATGTCACCGAAGGTCTCGGCGAGGCCACGATCGAGGAACCACTCGAAGGAGTCGCGCTGGACGGCGATGAGGTCAGGAAGCGGCAGAACCTCGTCAATGTTGGCGAACGAGTAACGCTCCGGAGTGCGGGGACGTAAGGGCAAGGTCTACTCCTCGCGAGTGCTGATCGACCGGAAAACAGGGATAAGCGGTGCGTGGGCGCGCGTCAAGGAACTTGAAGTGGAAAGGTCACTTGACGGGAGGGCACGGCAACCATTCATGTTACACGCGCGGGGACGCGCGAGCAAGCGGCACACAGTTGTCGCCTCGCGAAGGGTACGGGAACCGTGCCCCCAGGTCAAGATGTCTCTGTCACCATCACCCAACCACGGCCTTGCTCAACCTCCTGGGCATGGCAGCCCAGAGGGGCACTACTTGAGCTCGACTGAAGCGCCAGCCTCCTCGAGCTTTGTCTTGGCCTTCTCGGCGTCTTCCTTCGACACCTTCTCGAGCACAGCCTTCGGTGCACTGTCCACGAGGTCCTTGGCCTCTTTCAGCCCCAGGCTGGTAAGAGAGCGCACCTCTTTGATCACCTGGATCTTCTTCTCGCCCGCAGCGAGCAGGATGACGTCGAACTCGTCCTGTTCCTCTTCTGCCGGCGCGGCCTCGCCGCCGCCGTTCGCGGCGACGGCCGCAACGGCCACCGGAGCTGCCGCTGTCACGCCGAACTTCTCCTCGAACGCCTTCAACAGCTCGCTCAGCTCGAGCACCGTCATGCTCGCGATGCCGTCGAGGATCTCTTCCTTGGTTGCCATGTTTCCTCCTGTTGTGCGAATGGTTGTCGATGGTTCCTAGAACCGGTTTGCCATGAGCCCGCCCGCGAGTCAGCCCTCGGTGGGCTCGGCCGTGGCGGTGGGTTCGGTGGGTTCGGCCAGCTCGGCTGCCTCGGTGGGCTCGGCCGTGTTGACCACGCCGCCTAACTTGTCGATCAACGCAGACAGCCCGTAGGCGAGGCTTCTCGGAAGTGCTTGAAGCAAACCGGCGAACTGCCGCATGGGGGCAGCGATCGCGCCAGCGAGCTGGGCGAGCAACGCCTCACGAGAAGGAAGGTCCGCGAGGGCGCTCGCACGAGTGGCATCGAGCAGCTGTGTACCGAGAAGGCCGCCCTTCACGATGAGCTGCGGGTGCACGCGGCCGAAGTCCCGAAGTACCTTCGCGACCGCCCCGACGTCGTCGCGAACGAAGACGATCGCCGTCGGGCCCTTCAAGTACTCGTTGAGAGCTTCCTGGTCGCTGTCCGCGGTCGCACGGCGCACGAGGGTGTTCTTGAAGATCTTGTAGTCCGCACCCGCGGTGCGCAGCTGGCGGCGCAGGGTTGCCAGGTCTCCCACCTTGAGGCCGCGGTACTCGGTGAGGATCGCCGCGCTCGAGCTGCCGAGATGCTCGCGCACCTCCTCAACGACGGCGACCTTCTCAGGTCTCGGTCCTGCCATGAGCGCTCCTTTGATCACATTCCCGGGGGCCGACCCCGCGGATAAGGCTCCGGAGGGATCGCGACGCGCAGGGCGGGGGAAGCGCTTGGCACTTCGCCTCGTCGGGCGGGTCAAAAACCCTTTCAGCGCCCTTCGGCGCACCGGAGATCTACGGCGAGTTATTCAATTGGTAGCTGAAGCGTAGCCGACCTCCGCGGACGGGTCGTTCAGCAAACGACGTTCGTGCTGTTCAGGCTGAAGCCGCCAGCACCTCGTCGATGATCCGCGCCTTGGCCGGATCAATCTTCACGCCCGGGCCCATCGTCGAGCTCACGGTGACGGATCGCAGGTAGCGACCCTTGGCAGCCGCGGGCTTGGCTCGGACCAGCTCGTCGATGGCCGACCGGTAGTTCTCGATCAGCTGGGCGCGCTCGAATGACGCCTTGCCGATCGGGACGTGCACGTTGCCGACACGATCGGTCCGGTACTCCACCCGGCCAGCCTTGAACTCGGCGACCGCTTTCGCGATATCCGTGGTCACGGTCCCGGTCTTGGGGTTTGGCATCAGGCCGCGGGGCCCGAGCACGCGCCCGAGCCGCCCGACCTGAGCCATCAGATCCGGCGTGGCAATGGCAACGTCGAATGCGAGAAAGCCTTCTTTCTCGATGCGGAGCACGAGATCGTCCGCTCCCACAATGTCGGCGCCGACGGCACGCGCCTCGGCGGCCTGCTCGCCGGCGGCAAAGACAGCGACGCGTACGAGCCGCCCGGTGCCCGCCGGCAACGAGAGTGAGCCGCGGACGATCTGGTCGGCGCGCCGTGGGTCGACGCCGAGTCGCGTGGCCAGCTCGATGGTTTCGTCGAACCGGGCCTTTGCGAGGCTCTTGACCAGTTCCAGCGCCTCGACGGGCGAATAGAGACGATCGCGGTCATAGCCCTTCACCGCTTCGGCGTACCGCTTTCCCTTGTTCACTTGCAGAGCTCCCTTCGATGCGACGCGCCGAGCGACTGCGAGACGGTCGTCACTTGCTGACCGCGACGCCCATGGAGCGAGCGGTGCCCGCCACCTGGTGCTTTGCAGCCTCGAGATCGTTGGCATTGAGGTCCGGCATCTTCTTTGAGGCAATCTCCGCGACCTGGTCGTCGGTGATCGAGCCGACGGACTCGCGCCCGGCAAGCTTGCTCCCCTTCTCGAGACCGGCCGCCTCCCGGATGAGGAACGTCGTCGGCGGCGTCTTCAACACGAATGTGAACGAACGATCCTCGTAGATCGTTATCTCGACGGGGACGATCGTGCCCCGTTGGTTCTCGGTCGCAGCGTTGTACTGCTTGCAGAACTCCATCGTCTGCACACCATGTGGACCGAGGGCCGTCCCGACCGGGGGTGCCGGCGTGGCTGCTCCCGCGGGCAGTTGGATCTTTACGATGGCGGCGACGCGACGACGTGCCATGAAGGTTCTTCCTCTTTCTTCCGCTGCCAGGCGCTCAGAGCTTGGCGACCTGGCTGAATTCGAGCTCGACCGGAGTCTCGCGACCGAAGATGTTAACGAGCACCTTGAGCTTCAGCTGGTCCTCGTTGATCTCCGCAATCTGGCCGGAGAAGTCGGCGAACGGACCTTCTTTGACCCGAACCGTGTCACCGACCTGGTGCTCGAGGCGCGGCTTGGAGCGGTGCTTCTGGCCCTCGATCCCCTCCGGCCGTACTTGGAGGATCGCCTCGACCTCGGCTCTTGGCAGCGGTGTCGGCTTGGTGCCCGGACCCACGAAGCCCGTGACTCCGGGCGTCTGACGGATGACCGACCAGGAATCGTCATCGAGGTCGCAACGACACAGAAGGTAGCCGGGAAAGACCTTCCGCTGCACGAACACCCGCTTGCCGCCCTTGATCTCGGCGACTTCCTCCATCGGGATCACGACCTCGAAGATCCGGTCCTCCATGTTCATCGATGAGATTCGGCTCTCGAGATTCGACTTCACCTTGTTCTCGTAGCCGGCATAGGTGTGCACGACGTACCAGAGACCCGGCCGGTCGTAGGGGCTGGGCTCGGCGACTGCGACCGCGTCGTCGTCTCCTTGCGACGGCAGCTCGTATTCGAGCAGGTCGAAGCCGCCCGACTTCGGACTAGCCTCGACCGGCTCCTCGGGGACTCGCGGCTCTTCGGAGGAGGTGCCCTCGGCCTTCGGTTCTGGATGCATCGCGCTCACGTCGTCGTCTCCGGGGTTGTCTTGGTCACTCACGTGCCGAAGAGAAGGAGCACGCCCTTGGCGAACCCGTAGTCGAGGCCGAAGACGAGGCCGACCATGAACACAAGGGTCACGAACACTACCAGGGTGTACTTGACGACCTCTGGGCGGTTCGGCCAAGCAACCTTGGCGAGCTCGTTGCGAACCTCACGCGCGAACTCGACGATCCTCTCGGGAAGCCCTGGTCGATCGGGGGTAGTTGGCCGCCGTTGCGTGCTGGGAGGCGGCCGACGGCCACCGGCCGGCGCGCCTTCCTCGTCAATCTGGCCCTGTCGCTGCAGGAGACGCTTCGTTTGTCGGTTCACGCAACAATCCTCGGCTCGAAAGAGCAGTGAGCAGGGCAGGAGGGACTCGAACCCCCAACCGCCGGTTTTGGAGACCGGTGCTCTACCAATTGAGCTACTGCCCTCCGGGCCGGGGTCTTGGCCCGCCAATGACTGAGCACCGGTCGCCCCGGGTCGGCATCACGATAGCACCACGGGCCGAAGTCTCCGCAGGCGGTCACGATGCACGACGGTCACGGCGACGATCGCCGCGGCTGGCGCAGCGAAGGCACCGACGTAGACGAGCCGGCGGCCGGTGAGAACAGAGCGGATCACGCGGCGCTGAGCCGCCGCCTCGAACGCGCCGAGCACGTCGGCCACAGCTCCAGGTGGTGGTTCGACCCTGTAGGACCGCAGCTGGTTGAGCAGTCGCAGCAGCTTGCGATACCTGGCGAGCTCGGCTTGGCAGCCGAGACAGGCCCCAACGTGCTGGACGACGACTTCGTCAGCCGCGGCGGCCCCGTCGAGGATCGACGGCAGAACGAGGGCGACCTCGGCGCACGAGATGCTGGCGCAAGAGACGCCGGCCTGGGCGAGCCGGGAGCGGGTGACCCTGGCACGCGAAGCCTCCAGAGCCGCACTGCCTGCGAGAAGCACCTGTTCAAACCGCGGCTGCATGGCTGGTCGCCTCTTCGGTTTCGAGCTCGGCACCGATTGTCGCGCCGGCTCGCTTGGAGCGGGAGCTGACCCCAGCCCCGTCCCCGACTCCGGCGGAGGCCCGCGAACGCTGCCTCGTGCGGCTCAGCCCGCCCGCCGCGCCGGCCGGTGCGAACAGCTGCTCGCGCAGACGGCGGCGAGCCCGGTGTAGGCGCACCTTTGCCGCGGTCTGGCTGATGCCGAGCTCACGGGCAATCTCCTCGTGCGCCAGGTCGTAGACGTCCCTGAGCACGACCACCATCCGCATCTGGTCCGGAAGATCCGCGAGCGCCTCTACGAGGCGCTCCCGATCGTCGGCCGTCCCAGCCGCGGTTTCCGGATCGCGCTCGGAACGCGTCTCGAGAACCTCCAGATCGTCGTCGAGCTCGACGTGGGAGGTTCGCCGGCGCTTTGCCACGAGAGTGGCCGAGCAATTCACAGTGATGCGATGCAGCCATGTCCCGAAAGCAGAGTCACCTCGGAACTTGCCCAGCTTGCGGAAAGCTCGGAGATAGGTCTCCTGCAGAACGTCGCGCGCATCATGCTCGTTGCCCACGAGACGCAGCGCCAGGGCGTAGCAGTCGGTCGAGGTGGCGCGCACCAGGTGCTCGAAGGCCGCCCTGTCCCCGTGTCGGGCGAGCTCGACGAGGTAGGCGAGGTCGTCTGCCTCGCGGTTCAGCGCGTTTCCTTGTGAGTTGTGTGCTGCCGGTCGAACTGGCAGTACTTCTTCATCTCGATCCGCTCACGGTCGTTCTGCTTGTTCTTCATGGTGATGTAGTTCCTGCGCTTGCACACTTCGCAAGCGAGGGTCACCTTGACTCTCTTCTCGTTCTTCGCCACGCTGCTCCTCTGCTCCACTCCCGGTAGCGGCGGCCGGACTCGAACCGGCGACCCCACGATTATGAGCCGTGTGCTCTTACCAACTGAGCTACGCCGCCGCGGAGCCCCCTGTCGGAATCGAACCGACGACACCAGCCTTACCATGGCTGTGCTCTGCCGACTGAGCTAAGGGGGCGGTGCCAGTCACCATCGGCTGGCGCTGCCGCGACGGCCGATCATATCCGCGACGGGCCGGAGAACCTAGCGGGCGCGTCATTACGATGCACCGCGTGGACATTCGCCGAGCGAACCTGGCCGACTCCGAGGCCATCCGTCAGATCTACAACATAGAAGTGACCGGCTCGACCGCCACCCTTGATCTCGTCCCGCGCACGCCCGAAGAGCAGGCGAGCTGGATGGTCGCCCATTCGGGCGTCTACCCGGTCATCGTCGCCGACGACGGCGGCCAGGTGATCGGCTTTGCGTCACTTTCGCCGTACCGACCGCGCCCGGGCTATGCGACAGCCGTCGAGGATTCGATCTATGTCGCGGAACAACATCGAGGCAAGGGGGTTGGGCGCCAGCTGTTGAGTGAAGCCGTCGTCATGGCCCGGACCCACGGTTTTCATTCCATCGTCGCTCGCGTGAGCGCTACCCAGCAGGCATCGGTGGCACTGCATCAAGCCTGCGACTTCGACCTGATCGGCATCGAGCGAGAGATCGGCCGCAAGTTCGGCCGCTGGGTGGACGTGGCCCTCCTGCAGCGCCTTCTTTGACGACGGGCGCCTCAGCCCTGCGGTACCACCTGCACGCGGTTGTCCTCAGTCGTGTTCAGTGCCCTTCTGACTCTCATCACGAGCGGGATGGCGAGGAGGAGGAGCATGGCGAGCGAGGCGAGGGCGATGAGGATCGGATTCGCCTCGCCGAATTGGAGGACGAGCGCTCCGGCTCCCGGGAGGCCGAGGAAACAAGCCACGGTCGAGAGCACGATCACCAGGACCCTGAGGCGGTGCTCCGCGATCGTCGCGAGAACCACCACGGACCACGCGACATACCACGGTTGCACTGCCGGTCCGAGAAAGACGACAGCGAGGAGCGTCAAGCCCATCGCCCGCATCGCCGTGGCCTGCTTGGCGCGCCACAACAGGCGCAAAGCGATGGCCGCCGCGAGCAGCAACCCGAGGTCTCTCGCCCCGCTCAGGAGCACTTGCTGATGGTTCCCGAGCCCGGCCAGCTCCAAGAGCTTTGCCGAGAACGAGGCTGCGATCGTCGGAGGATCGCTCCAGGACCTGATCGTTGCCCCATTTCCAAGTGCTGTCACCCAACCCCACCCGAGCCCGACCATCTCGGACACCGCTGCCATGACGCCGACGCCAAGCCCCGCCGCCGCGACGGTTGGCCTGAGGCGGGACCTCCACGACGCGTCGTCGCCGAGCCAGCCCCAGCCGATGTACACGACGCCCATGAAGGCCGGGATCTTGATCATCGCCCCGATCGTGCACAGCAGCACTCCGACAACCGGCCGTCCCTCACGTGCGAACCAGAGCCCGGCCAGGAGGAAACCGAGCATCAACGCGTCATTGTGTGCGCCCGCTATCAGGTGCAGCAGCACGAGAGGGTTCAGCACGGCGAGCACGAAGGCGACAGAGGGATCCCGGCCGTACGAACGCGCCAGGCGCGGCAGGAAGATCCCGATCATCACCACACCGACGAGCGCGAGCAGGCGGAAGCCGACGACCGCCAGGAGCTCGTTGTGGTGGACCACGGTCGCGTTCACCCCTGCGATCCAGAGGAACACTGGCCCGTAGGGCGAGGTCACGTCGGCCCACAGCTTGTCGACCAGTCCGGAAAAGGCGTTCACCCCGAGCACCGCCGGCCCGAACAAGTACGGGCTGATCCCGCGGCTCATCATCTCGCCCTGGGCCGCGTAGCTGTAGGAGTCCCGGCTGAACAGCGGCGCGACGACGAGAAGCGGGGCCGTCCAGGCGGCGAACACAGCCACGAAGGACCTCAAAGGCAGGCCCCGGTGGCGGCGTGCAATACGGATCAGGGCGATCCAGGCTTGCAACATGATCACCATGCCCCCGTAGACGGCGACGAGACCGATGAACAGGTTCTTGTCCGCAGGCAAGGGCGCGCCGGTCACCACCGGCGGTGGGGGAATGCCGAAGTACCACGGGTGGCACACGGTCACCGAGCCCGACATGATTCCCGAGCAGGACTTCCAGGTAAACGGGGAGCTCGGCAACGAAGCGCCCCAGGCGATGGCGACGGCGCTGACGAACCCAATGATCGCCGGCACCACCACCAGCCGCGCGATCGGCGCCTCGCCCAGCACATACGGCCGCACCTCACCAAGCGGCGTACGCATGCGGGCAAGAAACTCAACCGCCCGATCGACTTGCCCGCGGGCACGACCGATCAGCCCGCTCAGCCGATCGACGAAAGGCCAGGTGCGCTCGGGCCCAGAACTTCCTGCCTGAGGGTCACGCTCCAAGGTCCTCGACGCCGTCCTGGCGCGTCCTGTCGGTCTTCTTATGCGCAGCGATCCTACCCAAGGCCCGATGCGAAAGGACGCTGGCGTGAGACTGCATGACACGAGCACAGGAGCGGGAATTGACTACGGTCGGGCAGTGCTTCAACTGGCGACGGCGGTGGCGAGGAGCTCGTCAGGCCGAAACTTGCCTGGGCCACGGTGACCCGAGCTCGGAAGATCCGCCGGCTCGAGCGGCGCGACGTCGTCGCTGTCACGGCACTGCTCGGCATCCCGCTGATCGCGCTCAGCATCGCCGCGCTCGCGGGCTATCCGCTGCTCACCGGCGACGACCTGACGCAGAACTACCCCCTCTCGGTACTCTCAGGCCAGCTCATCGCACATGGCCGGCTCCCGGTCTACGACCCGTACCTCTGGTCTGGAACTCCTCTTCTCGCGGGAGCAAGCGCTCACGCACTGCTCCCGAGCACGTTGCTGTTCGCCTTCCTGCCGCACCTCACCGCTTGGGTCCTGGCGGAGGCGCTCACGCTCTCAGCCGGAGCCATCGGTGGATTCGTGCTCCTGCGACGCAACAGGTGCCGGACGTTGGCAGCCGCCCTCGGCGGCGCCACTTTCGGGCTTGGTGGCTTCGTTTCGTCACAAATCGTCCACATCGATTTCGTGTCGGCCTCGGCGTCGCTCATCTGGTGCCTCGTCGGCCTGGACGGGATCGCCCGCGACGAGCCCAGGCGCCGGGCGCCCTGGGCCTTGGTTCTGGCGGTCGCCACCGGGTGCATCGGCCTGTCAGGCAGCCCTGACATCGTGATCGACACGCTCGTGGCAGTCGTCGTCTACGGCGGCCACCTGCTGATCGCAGAACGCGGTCGGCAGCTTGCCTGCCTCGGCTGGGCTGCCGGCGGCGGCGTCGCGGGACTGCTGGTCAGCGCCGTCCAGTGGATCCCAACCGCTGAGTTCCTCGCAGTCACAGAGCGCGCCCACGCAAGCTACGTGTTTGCGGCTTCGGGCTCGGTCTCACCCGCCGAGCTGCTCGTCTCACTCGTCCCGCACCTGCTCGGCGGCGGTCCGATCGGTCTCGAGGCGTACACCGGGCCGTACAACCTCGCCGAGCTGGACGCCTACTGCGGCATTGCCTCCCTGGTCGCCATCGTGGCGCTCGTGCCCAGATGGCGCTCCGAGCGCGCTAGGCACTGGCGCGTCTGGTACCTCGTCGGCGGCATCGGCCTGCTGTTGGCCCTCGGAGCCAACACTCCGCTCGAGCACCTGCTCATCCACCTCCCCGTAGTGGGTGAACAGCGGCTCCCGAGCCGTGCGCTCGTGCTCTTCTCGCTCGCGTCGTCAATGCTGCTCGGCCACTGGATCGAGGATCAGCTCGCGACAAAGCCCGGCCGCGCGAGCCCGGTGTCAGTGGCGAGCGGGCTGGTCGCGCCCGTCGTCGTGCTTGGTCTCGTCGTTGCCACGGCCTTGTCCGCCAAGCCCTACGGGGGGCTCCTCGACGCGCTCGCAGGTTCGCGCTGGTCGTTGCGGGCCATCGCCCCTTACCTCGTGGTCACCGCCGCCATCGCGCCCGCGGCAGGTGCGATCGTGGTCCTCGGTCCCTCCTGGCCGCGCCGTCGGGTCGCGTCAGCGATCGCGGCTCTCGTCATAACGGATCTCCTCGTGTTCACCGTGAACCAGTCTTCGCTCGCGCCCGTGTACGCCCGTGCACTCGATGCCGACAACTCGCTACAAGCCCAGCTTGCCGCGCGGCTCGGCGCCGGTGGGCGCTACCTCATCGTCGACCCGGCGCGCTCGGCCGGCATCGCTCTCAACCAGGTCGGGGCACCTGATTCCAACGTGGTGTCCGGCCTCGCCAGCGCCCAGGGCTACGGCTCGCTCACCTGGTCGCCTTATGCCTCGGCAACCGGGACACATACCCAAGATGACCTCCACCCTGTGGCGTTGACCACGGGGGTCTTCGACTCGCTCAACGTCCGGGTGCTGCTCACCGTTCCCGACGAGCTCTCCGTCGCCCGAACGCACGCTGAGACGTTCCAGCCCGCCACCAGCACGCTGCCGGGCCTCGCCGCCCCCACGATCGCCGGTGTGGGGCCCGTCCCGTCGCCGATCGATCTCCGAGCCGGCCAATCTGCACGCCGATGGTTCGGACGCGAACTTGTGCCGAGGACGGTCACCCTCGAGCTCTCCGGCTCCCGGCTCGGAGAAAGGGCTTTGGCCGAGCTCGGACGCGATCTTCGTCTCGTGCCGGCGACTGGTGCCAGCGAGCCCCCGACAACAGCACGAGTCGCGGTCGACAGACCGGGCTCGCAGGAGGTCGTCGTCAGTTTCGGGGCCTCGCTCGCCTCGGTCGGCCTGGTGACAGGGAACCGGCTCGGTATCCCGGTCCGGATCGCCTCGGTCGTCGTCACGACCCGCTCCGGCACTTCCTACGGCCTCGACGGGCCGCTCTCCGCCTACCTGACGGCTCCGCACTGGGTGGCTGCTGGGACGATCGGGCCATTCATGGTGTTCTCGAATCAGAGGGCCATCGGTTCGTTCTCGCTCGCGGGACGGACCGGCGACGCCGGAGGTGGCCTTCAGGTTCGCGTCGTCAGCTCCTCGCCCTGGACGCCTGCCGAGACGGTGGCCGTCACCTCGGCGGCACCCGCCACGATCGTCAGGTCCGTCGCGGACATCCCCGGTTGGAGCGCGACCGGCAACCACGACGGCCGGGCCGAGACGATCGCCCTGCATCGCGACGGCCTCGTGCAATCCTTCGCGGTACCCGAAGGAACGACACTGGTCACCTTCAACTACGCGCCGCCCGGGCTTGGAGCGAGCCTTGCAGCATCGGGGTTGGGCATCGCGGCAATGCTCATCCTCGGGCTCGCCGCCATCGCCTTGTCCCGCCGCCCGGAGGCCAGCCCGGTGGGTCACGGCCGGTAGTTGCCTGGTCTCGAGCGGCTACTGCGAGAGAACCCGACCCTGGCTCTCGTCAACAGCAATTATTCTGCCTATTAGCTCCTGGTCTAGCTCCTGGTCAGACTGCGCGAAGCAAGCCGACGTCGGTCCAAGAGCGAAGGTCGAGGCCGGCAGCGACATCTTGGCGATGAGCGCGCCGCTGCGCTGAGCGGCCGGGCTTTGCAGACCTGCTTCGGCGCGAGCGCCTCGAAGCGTCTGGCCTGCGCCTTTGACGAGTGGGCCGGGAAGGATTCGAACCTTCGAAGGCTGAGCCAGCAGATTTACAGTCTGCCCCCGTTGGCCACTTGGGTACCGACCCGTCGGCGGACACGATAGTGGCCCGCGCCGGCTCACTTCGCAAGGCGACGGCGCGAGCAGCCTTGCTAGCGTGCGTGCGTGCCGAGCTTTGATGTCACCTCCCAGGTAGATATGCAAGAAGTCCGCAATGCGGTCGATCAGGCAAGCCGTGAGGTTGCCACCCGTTTCGACTTCAAGGACACCGGCGCGAGCGTCGAGCTGAAGGGGAACGAGATCGAGCTGAACGCGCCGACCGAGGACCGGCGGCGTGCCCTCGTCCAGGTCCTCGAGGAGAAGCTGGTCCGCCGGCACGTCTCGCTGAAGGCCGTCTCCTACGGCAAGATCGAAGAGGCATCCAAAGGCGCTCTGCGCCAGACCGCCGCACTGAACGCCGGCATCTCGTCGGACCACGCCAAGAAGATCAACAAGATCATCAAGGACCTTGGCTTGAAGGGCGTCCAGTCCCAGACCCAGGGTGATCAGGTCCGCGTCACCGGCAAGAAGCGTGACGAGCTACAGGCGGTGATCGCAGCCCTCAAGGAGAAGGACCTCGAGATTCCCCTGCAGTTCGGCAACTTCCGCGAGTGAGCTCTCAGCCGTAGCAGCCCGAGTGGACATGCAGGCAGGGGACGCCTCCGGCGCTTACTCCTCGCCGGAGCCCGTCGCCGCGCGACGACGAAGCTCGGCCACGACCGCGGGGTCCGCCAGGGTGGTCGTATCGCCGAGGTCGCGGCCCTCGGCCACGTCCCTCAACAGCCGCCGCATGATCTTGCCCGAACGCGTCTTCGGGAGGTCGTCGGTGAAGATGATGACCCGCGGCCGGGCGATCGCACCGATCTTCTCGACGACGTGCGCGCGCAGGACCTCCGCGTGCTCGTCGCCGACTTCCAGGCCGTGCTTCAAGGTGACAAAGGCGATGATCACCTGCCCGGTCGTGGCGTCGTTGGCACCGACCACCGCCGCCTCTGCCACGCTCGGATGGTCGACGAGCGCGGACTCCACCTCAGTCGTGGAAACGCGGTGGCCCGACACGTTCATGACGTCGTCGACCCGCCCCAGCAGCCAGAGGTACCCGTCATCGTCGACCTTGGCCCCGTCGCCTGCGAAGTAACGACCCTCGAAACGGCTCCAGTAAGTCTGGCGGTACCGTTGCGGGTCGCCGTAGATGCCCCTCAACATGGCCGGCCAGGGCCGCGTGAGGGTGAGGTACCCGCCGCCGCGCTCCACGGTCCTGCCGGCGTCGTCGACGACCTCGGCTCCAATCCCCGGCAGCGGGAACGTCGCGCTCCCCGGCTTCAAGGTCGTCACGCCGGGCAGAGGCGAGATCATGATGGCACCGGTCTCGGTCTGCCACCACGTGTCGACGACCGGGCAGCGGCCGCCGCCGATCTGCTGCCAGTACCAGATCCACGCCTCGGGGTTGATCGGCTCGCCAACCGAGCCGAGCATCCGCAGGCTCGACAGGTCGTGTGACGCAGGGTAGGCCGTCCCCCACTTCATGAAGGTGCGAATGGCCGTAGGCGCTGTGTAGAGCGTCGTGACTCCGTAGCGCTCGATGATCGACCACCAGCGGTCCCGGTCAGGGAAGTCGGGCGTTCCCTCGTAGAGCACGCTCGTGGCCCCGTTCGCGAGCGGGCCGTAGACGATGTAGCTGTGGCCGGTGACCCACCCGATGTCAGCGGCGCACCAATAGACGTCGGTCTCGGGCTTCAAGTCGAAGACCGCCCGGTGTGTGAAGGCAACCTGGGTCAGGTAGCCACCAGTGGTGTGCATGATCCCCTTCGGGCGGGCCGTCGTGCCCGAGGTGTAGAGAAGGAAGAGCAGGTCTTCGGCGTCCATCGCCTCCGCCGGGCTGTGCGGGTCCTGGCCGGAGACCAGCTCGTGCCACCAATGGTCCCGCCCCTCTTGCATGACGAGATTCCTCGCAGCCTCGCCTAGGCGGCGAACGACGAGCACGTTCTCGATCGAGCGGGCACCGCTCGACAGCGCATGATCGGCGTTGGCCTTCAGCTCGACGGCGTGCCCGCGTCGCCATCCTCCGTCAGCGGTGATGAGGAGGCGGGCGCTCGCATCCTCGATCCGATCGCGCAGGGCGTCCGCGGAGAAGCCTCCGAACACCACAGAGTGAGCGGCCCCGATCCGTGCGCACGCCAGCATCGCGACGGGAAGCTCAGGGATCATCGGCATGTAGATGGCCACGCGGTCACCGCGCTCGAGGCCCAGGGAGCGCAGCGCGTTGGCGCACCGTCCGACTTCGTCGAGGAGCTGCGCATAGGTGATCGTGCGACGGTCCCCGGGCTCGCCTTCGAAATGAAACGCAACCTTGTCGCCGATGCCGGCCTCGACGTGGCGGTCGAGGCAGTTGAACGCGACGTTCAAACGGCCACCGACAAACCATTTCGCGAACGGCAGCTGCCAGTCGAGCACCTGGTCCCACGGCTCGAACCAAGTCAAGGCCCTCGCCTGCGCGGCCCAGAACTCCTCGGGGTCGGCCTCCGCCTGCTCGTACATCGTCGTGTCGGACACGAGCGCCGAGCGGGCGAACTCCTCAGGCGGCGGGAACGTCCGTAGCTCGGAAAGGTAGTCCTCGATCGCGGCGCCCTGTACTTGGCCCCCGCCTTGGCTCGCGTCGCTCATCATCGCCTCCCTCATGTGCCCTGGCACACCGATCTGCTCGGCACGAGCTGGGCTCCGGCTCACCGGCACCGGTGGCACACCCTACCGACCGGCGACCTGGCCGACTGCAACAATGGAGCGCACATGCCCGAGTACGTCAACGTCGCCCGTTTGGCGGTTCCCGTCGGCTGGCGAGTGATCGTCGTGAGCGACCTCTTCCTGAGCGCTAAGCGAACGGAAGCCTCCGGACCGGCGTCGGTGGAGCTCGCGCGCGCGCTCGAGCGCGCCGAAGGCCCGGGCGCAGTCGTCGTCGCCGGCAACGCGTTCGACCTGCTGGTGCCGCCCGGTGGTGACCCGGCGGCGGCACTCGGAGCGCACCGGGAGCTTCGCCAAGCGCTCGCCTGCTACCTGGCGGCGGACCGCAGTCGTCGGGCCATCCTCCTGCCTGGCAACCGCGATCGGTCGATCCTTTACGACACGGCGGCGAATGCTGCCGTCATCGCCGTCGGCTTCGAGGTTGCCCTCACCGTGCAGCTGCAAGTGGCGACGGCGATCGGGCCCAAACTGGTCTGCATCGAACCCGGGTGGCGATTCGACGAGCGCAACGCCTTCGTCGACCCGGCCGATCGACGCGACACGCCGCTCGGCCACCATGCCGTGGCGGAGATCCTGCCCGCGTTGGCCGGGTCGAGCTCACCATGGCTCGCCGGCATCGACCGGCTGATCGATCCTTCGGGCTTGCCCCGTTTCGTGGCCTCCCGTCTCACCTACCGCCGCGTCGTGCGGTGGCTCTGGTGGCTCTTGGTTCCCATCGCGGCGGCGCTTTTCGCGAGGCTCCCCGACTACTGGCTGTTCGGCGTGCCTAGAAGGCTCGAGCCCTTCTCGTCCCGGCTGCTCGGCCTGGGGCTCACGCTCGTGGTCGAGGTGATCGTGGCGGGGATCGTGCTCGTAGTGATCAATCACCGGATCTGGCGTTCGGCCGGGCGCTCGTTTCTCGGCCCATCGGCCCACCATGCCAACGACAGGGCGCGTGAGGCGTCCCGGCCGATCCTGGCTGAAGGCGGTGTTGGCCTGGTGACCGGCCACACCCTCCAACCTGAGCTCGCGCGGGTCGGCACCGGCTTTTATGCAAACTCAGGCGCATGCGGCGAAGTCGTGGAGGAGCGAGCATCGCGACTCGGCCTGCCCCCCGTCTTCGTGCATCTCCGGCAGTTCTCCTGGGTTGAGATCGAGGCGGGCGCGCAAGTGCACGCAAGGCTCCTCCTCACCCGCAACTACCTGCGTCCGGTGACGGTGCTGGAGCGATTCGCGGCTGGACGCCTACTGCACAACGGCGGCGAACCGGAGGTGGTCGCTTCCTTCCCCGGCGGCCGCGTGTGGCCGCCGGTCGCCGATTCGGCCCGCAGCCTAAGGCGGGTACGGCGGCTCACTGCAGCCGCAATCGCGATCCTGGGACTTGCCGATCTCGTCTCGGCCGTCGTGCCACCCCAGGTCCGAGGGCGACTCCATCCGTTGCTCGGCTACATCCCTCTCGGGGTGAGCGAAGCCGCGGGTGCTCTCGTCGCGCTCGCGGGCGTCGGGCTATTGGCGGTCGCCCGCGGCGTCAGGCGGGGCCAGCGTCTGGCCTGGCTCGTCTCGATACTGCTGCTGGCCGGCACGGTCGCACTGCATCTGATCCGCCATGGCGAGGTGGTCCAGTCGAGCGCCGCCCTCGTGCTCGTGGCGGTGCTGTGGTGGGCAAGGAAGTCGTTCCGCGCGCGTTTCGACCTGCCTTCGCTTCGAACCGGCCTCGCCACACTCCTAGGTGGCGTGATCGCGGTCACCTTCATCGGCGCAACGGTGCTCTGGAGCGTGATCCCGACCCATCGCGGCGGTCGCCCGATCACCTGGGACCAAGCCTGGTGGGCCACCGCCGGACGGCTGGTCGGCATCCGGACCGTGGCGCTCAATCCTCGAGTGGACGCGTTCTTGTACCCGGCCCTGCTCGCCATCGGTCTCGGGTTGGCGTCGGTCGCGCTCGTGCTGGCGTTCCGGCCCGTCGTCGACCGGCACCGCTCGAGTGGTCGCACCGACACCACCGAGCGCGCTGCCGACATCGTGCGCCGCTTGGGCACCGGGACGCTCGACTACTTCGCGCTCCGGAGCGACAAGCAGGCATTCCTCGAACGCGATGGCCTCGTGGCGTACGCGATCTACGGCGGCATCTGCCTCGTCTCCCCCGACCCGATCTGCGAGCCCGAGGAGCGCGACGAGCTCTGGTCGGCGTTTCGCCGCTTCGCCGACGACCGCGGCTGGTCGGTGGCCGTGCTCGGGGCCGGTGAGGAGTGGCTCGGCGTCTACCGCCGGTCCGGCATGCACGAGCGGTACATCGGCGACGAGGGCGTCGTGGATGTCCGGACGTTCTCGCTGGAAGGCGGTGCGCGCAAGGGCCTGCGCCAAGCGGTCAACAGGATCGCGAACTACGGCTACACCATCTCCTTCCACGACCCGGCCCGGTTGGACCCCGCTCTCGAGAAGGCTGTACATGACGTCATGGTCCAAAGGCGCCGGGGTGAGGTGGAACGCGGCTTCTCGATGACGCTCGGGCGCATATTCGACCCTCGCGACCAGGGCCTTCTGCTCGCGGTCGCGCATGGTCCCGACGGCCGCCCGGCTGCGTTCTGCCAGTTCGTCCCTGCACCGGGCATACACGGTTACTCGCTCGACCTCATGCGTCGAGACGACGCCGATCACCCCAACGGACTCCTCGACTTCATCCTTGTCCGGACCATCGAGCGGTTGAAGAGCTGCGGAGACGAGCACCTCGGGCTCAATTTCGCTGCCATGCGGGCCGTCCACGCCGGCGAGGACGGGGGTGGCATCCAGCGGTGGCTCCTGAAACGGATGTCGGACTCGATGCAGATCGAGTCGCTCTGGCGCTTCAACGCGAAGTTCGGGCCCGAATGGCTGCCGCGCTATGTGGTGTGGGACGCGGCCGAGAACACGCTGCCGATGGCACTGGCCATCGCGCGGGCGGAGTCGTTCTGGGAGCTTCCTCTGATCGGGAGGTTCTTCCAACCGCCGGGCGCCGGCAACGGGGTTGAGAAGATCGGCGTGCCGTCGTCCAGCGCGACACGTTCAACGCCGGGGGCGAGTCACCGTTCGGCTTGATGCGGTAGCCGGAAGCCGGCGCCGAGCCCGGCGGCCCGGAAAACCTCAGAAGAGGAAGCCGGCGGCCCGCACGAAGTCGACCAGCGGGGCGGGCCAGATCCCGAACACGATGGTGACCGCGACGGTCACGAAGATCGCGACCGCCGTCGGGCCCGGCACGCTCACCGGCCCGAGGTTCACGCTCCGGGGCGCCGCCCCGGCCGGCTCCGGCTCCTCAGGCAGATCGCCTTTGACCGGCAACGACAGCGCGCCCTCATCGCTCCCGGTACCGGACGGGAGCCTGACACCGTACATGAGGAAGATGAGGCGCAGGTAGAACGCGGCGGCGATGGCCGCCGAGAGCATCGCGATGATGGCCAGCGCGTACGAATGGGCCCGCACGGCGGCCGACACGACATAGAGCTTGGCCAGGAAGCCTGTGGTGAACGGGATCCCGGTCTGGCCGAGAAGCAGCACTGCGAACGCCAGAGCCAGCACCGGCTGGCGACGACCGAGGCCGCGGTAGGCGTCGAGGTCGTGATCGTGATCGCCCCGACCTCCGACGACGGTGATCACCGCGAAGCTCCCCAGCACCAGCAGCGCGTACACGAAGACGTAATAGACACTTCCGGAGATCCCCTGGCTGGTCGCAGCCGCGAGGCCGACGAGGATGAATCCGGCGTGGTTGATCGAGGAGTACGCGAGCATCCGCTTCACGTCGCGTTGCACGAGACCGAGGATCGCACCGAGCAGCAAAGTGACGATCGCCATCGCCCACAACAGCGGCTGCCAATCCGTGCGGAGCATTCCGAACGTGGAGAAGAAGACACGCAGCAGCGCCGCGAAGCCACCGGCCTTGGCGAGAGCGGTCATGAACCCGGTCGCGGGCGTGGGGGCGCCCTGGTATACGTCCGGGGTCCACATGTGGAACGGCACGGCCGACACCTTGAAGCCGAAGCCGACGAGCAGCAGGCCGAGCCCCGCGAGCAGGACGCCGTTGGACGTCACGATGTTGGTGCTCAGATAGGCCGCTATCTGCGCGAGGTTGGTCGACCCTGTTGCCCCGTACACGAGAGCGATCCCGTAGACGAAGATGGCCGAGGAGAACGCGCCGAGGACGAAGTACTTCATGGCGGCCTCGCCCGACTCGCGGCGCTTCGAGTCCATCCCGGCGAGGATGTAGAGCGGGATCGACATGATCTCGAGGGCAACGAAGATGAGGATCAGGTCGTTGGCCGAGGCCATGAGCATCGCGCCCGAGCCCGCCAGCAGCGCCAGCACGTGGTACTCGGGCCCCTCTATCGCCTCACGGACCAGGAAGTCGTTGGCGATCGCCGAGGCGAGGATCAAGATGCACGACACGAGCACCAAGAACGCGATCGCGAAGCCGTCGACCGCCACGGAGTCCGCGATCGTGGTGAACGGCCCACGCGCTTGCACGTCACGCCAGATCACCAGTGAGGCGACGAGCGCGGCGGCCGCGATCGTACCGGAGCCGACCGAGTAGAACGCTGCCGGCACCTTCGCAAAAATGAGCTGGCCTGAGACGAGCAGCACGAGCGCTCCGCCGATGAGGATCAGCTCGGGGAGAATCGCCACGTAGTTCACGTGAGGCGTGACAAAGGTCACCGGGACACCCAGGCTGGACAGCATCGACAAGGCGGCGACCAGGCTCACTGCTGCGCCCCGCCTGACCGCAGCGCTACACCGGGCGCTCCGACTTGCGGCGGACGTTGGTGCGCCACGACCTCGACGTGGGTGACGACCTGGGTGACCGACGGTCCGATGCGGTTCAGCAGCGGCCCCGGGAAGATGCCCAAGAGCACGATCAGGATGACGAGCGGAGCGAGGGTGAGACCCTCACGCCAGGAGAGATCGCGGATCGCGCCCGGCTCGATGGTGGGCTTGCCCTGGAAGGCCTGCTGGTAAGCCCACAGGAGATAGACGGCCGCGAGGACGACACCTGCAGTGGCCGCCACGGCCCACCAGCGGTGGGTGAGGAACGTCCCGGCGAGGATCAGGAACTCCCCCACGAAGCCGTTCAGCCCCGGCACACCGATCGAAGCGAGCATCACGACGGTGAACACCCCCGCCAGCACCGGCACGCGGCGCTGCAAGCCGCGCATCTCGCGGACCGAGAAGGTGCCGAGACGCTTGTAGAGCACCGCAATGAGGATGAAGAGCGCCGCTGTGTAGAGGCCATGGTTGACCATCTGCAGGACCGCGCCGGTCAGCGCCTCGCGGCTGAGGGCGAACGCTCCGATCACGATGAAGCCCAGGTGCGCCAGCGACGAGTACGCGACGAGGCGCTTCAAGTCACGCTCCACCGCCGCCACGATCGCGCCGTAGATGATGCCGATCGCCCCGAGGCTGAGCAACAGGGGCGCGAGCGTGACGACTGCCCTCGGGAACAAGGCGAGGTCGAAACGGATGATGCCGTAGGCGCCGAGCTTGGCCATGACCCCGGCGAGGAGCAGCGAGCCCGCCGCGGGCGCCTCCCGATAGGCATCCGGCGACCAGGTATGGAACGGGAAGAGAGGCATCTTCACCGCGAAGGCGGCGGTGAACGCGAGGAACAGGAGGACACCGGCGGCCCCCGACAGGTGCGTGTCGGTGAGGGCTCGCACGTCGAAGGTCGTCACGCCTGTCTGCGAAGCGTGAATCGCGACCAACGCCAGGATCCCCACGAACAAGAAGGCGGACGCACCGAGTGTGTACAGGAAGAACTTTCCGGCCGCGTACCCACGGCGCTCGTGGCCCCACCCGGCGATCAGGAAGTACACCGGCACGAGAGTGAGCTCGAAGAACACGAAGAAGACCAGCAGGTCGAGGGCGAGGAACCCCCCGAGGCACCCCGCTTCGAGCACAAGGATCCAGGCGACGAACGACTTGTCCCCCGCTCTGTCGCCCGAAGCCGCGAGAGCGATCGGGAACAGCAGCCCGGTCATCAGCACCAGGAAGAGCGAGATGCCGTCCATCCCGAGGCTCCAGGAGATCCCGAACGCAGAGATCCACTGATGGCTGGCGACGAACTGGTAGCCGCCGTAGCCGGCGGTGAAGGCCACGGTCGCCGCCGAGGCGATGCCGAGCACCGCGAGCGAGGCGACGAAGCCGACCACTTGCACCGCTCGACGCTGAGCGCTCGGGATCAGCGCGACGACGACCGCCGCCCCCGCCGGCAGCAGGATGAGAGTCGTGAGATAGGGGAACGTGCTTGTCATGACGCCCTCGTCAACACGTAGGCGAGGACCAGTACAAGGCCTGCAGCCAGCCCGAGCGCGTAGTTGCGGACGTAACCGGTCTGAACCTTGCGTACGTGGCGACCGGTGGCGCGCACGAGCCAGGCGAACCCGTTCACGGCGCCATCGATCCCCTTCGCCTCGACGACCGACGACGTCTCGATCGCGACGGCGGTCGAGGGGCGTGCGATGAACCGGTCATAGGCCCAGTCGATGTACCAGGCGCGCTGGAGGAACACCGGCTCGAACGCGGGTCGCTCCGACCTAGAGCCCCAGAGTGCGACTGCGAGGCCGACTCCGAGCAACGCGAGCGCGGCGTCGACCAACGCGAAGGTCCACACGCCTCCGAGGCCCCAGTGGTGCTGGAACAAACGTGAGGCGAACACCGGGCTCAGCCACCTGTCGAGGAAGTCGAGGTCCGGATGGATCGGCAGGTTGATGAGCCCTCCCAGCGCCGACAGAGCCCCGAGCACGACCAGGGGCAGCGACATCACCCAGGACGGGTCGTGCGGGTTGCGCCCGGGCGCGTGGCCGGTCTCCCTGGCCTCGACCCAACGCTGCTGGCCCCGGAACACCAGCAGGTAGGCGCGCCCCAGGTAGTAGGCCGTGAGCACAGCGGTCAACGCACCAACCGCCCACAACGCCGGGCTGAACGCGTACCCGTTCGAGAGCACGTCGCCCTTGGACCAGAAGCCCGAGAGCACCGGGACGCCGCCGATCGAGAGCCACCCTATGAAGAACGTCACGGCGGTGATCGGCATCAGCCGCGCCAGAGCCCCCATCGTCTTCACGTCCTGATCGTCGTTCATCGCGTGTATGACCGAACCGGCTCCCAGGAACAGGAGAGCCTTGTAGAACGCGTGCGTGAGNNATGAGGAAGATCGCGGCGTCGTACGCGCCAATGCCCGCGGCTAGGAACATGTAGCCGAGCTGCGAGATCGTCGAGTACGCAAGGATCTTCTTGATGTCGTTCTGCGCGCAGGCAATCGTCGCCCCGAGCAGTGCCGTCCCAGCTCCGACGATCGCGACGACGTGCGCCGCGTCCGGTGCCCGGTAGAGGACCGGATTGATCCGGCACATGAGATAGACGCCCGCGGTCACCATCGTCGCCGCGTGGATGAGCGCAGAGACCGGCGTCGGGCCCTCCATCGCGTCGGCGAGCCACGGATAAAGCGGGATCTGGGCTGACTTGCCGACTGCGCCCGCGAACAAGAGGATCCCGATTGCCACGAGCGACGGCTCACCGACACTGCCGAGGTGGGCGAAGACTGTGTGGTACTCGAGGCTCCCCGTGCGCTCGTAGATGAGGAACAAGGCGACGAGGAACGCGGCATCCCCGATGCGGTTGAAGATCATCGCCTTCTTGGCAGCGCTCGAAGCACTGTCGCGTTCGAACCAGAAGCCGATGAGGAAGTACGAGCAGACTCCCACGCCCTCCCAGCCGAGGAACAGCAACAGGAAGTTGTCCGCGAGCACGAGAAGCAACATCGCGGCCACGAACAGGTTCAGGTACAGGAAGAACTTCGGGAAGTCCTCGTCGTGCTCCATGTAGCCGATGGAGTAGAGGTGGATGAGGGCGCTCACCCCAGTCACGAACGCCGCCATGGTCATCGACAGCGGGTCGACGAGCAAGCCCATGGTGACGTGCAAGTGCCCCGCGGATATCCAGGTGAACCAGGTTTGCGTGTACGACCGGCCGTTCGCGGGCAACCGGAACAAGCCGATGAAGACGACGACTGTGACGACGAACGAAGCCGCCACCATCAAAGTCGCTAGCCAGCCGGCGCGCGGGTTGCCGAGCTTGCGTCCTGAGAACAGCAGGATCACGAAGCCCGCGAGCGGGAGCAACGGCACGAGGAACGCGACACGAAGCACGGGAGGTCAGCCCTTCATTCCGTGGACGTCATCTGCTGTCGCCCCTGGCCGGCGCCGGTAGATCGAGACGATGATCCCAAGGCCCACGACCACCTCGGCGGCCGCCACGACGAGAACGAAGAAGACGGCCGTCTGACCTGCGATGTCGTTCAGCCGCCGGGCGAAGGTCACGAACGTGAGGTTCGCGGCGTTCAGCATCAACTCGACGCACATGAACATCACGAGCACGTTCCGGCGGACGAGCAGGCCGATGGCGCCGATGGTGAACAGAACGGCCGCGAGTGTCAGGTACCAGGAAGCTGAGACGCTCATGGCCCGGTCACCTCCGAGTCGGCGAGGTCGTCGACCGGCCCGCCACCGCCTGGCCCGCCACCGCCTCGCTCGCCACCGCCTCGCTCGCTGTCGCCTGGCTCGCTGTCGCCTGGCTCGCTACCGGCGGCACCCGTGTCAACGGTCCCCGCGTCGGCGTCGTCCAGCCCGGCAACCTCCGGGCCGTCGATCTCGTCGTCGGGCTCCACGAGCACCCCGGTCGGCGCACCATTCTCGCCGAGCACGCGACGGGGTCGCCGCGCCAGCACGACCGCCCCGACGACGGCAACGACAAGCAGGGCGGAGGTCACCTCGAAGGCCAGCAGGTATGTCGTGAAGATCGAACGACCTATCAGCCCGACGTTGTCGCCCGGGCTGCCGATCGCCCCGCTCACGGATCGTGCGCCGCTGGGCCACCGGCCTCGCGCCAGGAGGAGCACCTCTACGAGCCCGAGGATCCCCACGCAGATGGCGACGGGCCGCTGGGCCGGGAGCGGATCTCGCTGAATGGCCTCCTTCTGGTCGACACCGAGCAGCATGATGACGAACAGGAACAACACGACGATCGCACCGGCATAAACGATGACCTGCACCGCGGCCAGGAACTGCGCGTCCTCCTCGACGAACAGCACCGCGACGCCGAACAGCGTCATCACCAGCATGAGGGCGGAGTGGACCGGGTTGCGTGCGAGCACGACGCCGAGCGCGCCCAGGACGCAAACGGCCGCGGCTATCACGAAAGTGATCGCATCGGGGATGGCGGCAGCGAGAACGTAGGTCACGTGCCGCGCACCTTGCCCCCGAAGCGCCGCGGGATCTTGTCCCGCTCTACGGTCCGGATCGAGATGTTCCCCGTGGCCACGTCATCGCGGTTGCCGCTCTGGCCGCCCTCCGGCGCACGGACGCCATAGCCGAGCTCGCCCGACCATTGCACTTCCCCCTCGTATTCGACCGCGCCCGACGGCGAGGTCGCCCGCATCCAGCCGGAGGTGTAGTCGCCTTCACCCGGTCGCCAGTCCTCCCACGGGAGCTGCCGTGGGAGGCCGTCATCGTCGACTACGAGCTCCTCTTTGGTGTAGATGGCGTCGGAGCGGTTTGTGAAGGAGAACTCGAACATCTTCGACTCGGTGATCGCCTCGGTCGGGCAAGCCTCGACGCACAGATCGCAGTGGATGCAGCGCAGGTAGTTGATCTCGTAGACGAACCCGTACCGCTCACCCGGCGACACCGGCGCGTCAGGCGGGTTGTCAAGGCCGCGCACGTAAATGCAGTCCGCCGGGCAGACAGCAGCGCACAGCTCGCAGCCGATGCACTTCTCCATCCCGTCCTCGTAGCGGTTGAGGACGTGGCGACCATGAAGGCGGGGCGGTTTGGCCACCTTCTCGTCCGGGTACGGCGTGGTGACCCTCGGTTCGCCGACCTGCTTCAAGGTCACGGCGAAACCACCGAGGAATCCGAGCGACATCTTCTTCCGCGGCTCTCGCGCCATCATCCACCTCCGTCGGGCTCGCGAACGGCCCGCAGATAGGAATCAGTCGCAGTCCGCCGCCCAGAGGCGCTCTCCTCCAGCGCCTCGCGGCGCGCACGGCCGACGAGGACGGCCTGCCAGAGAGCGCTCCCCACGATGGCACCACCGAAGAAGACGCCGAGGCCCCAGATCGTTCCGATCCGAAAAGCCGCCACAACCAGAAGCCATCCGAGCGACAGCGGGATGAGGACCTTCCAACCGAGCTCCATCAGCTGGTCGTAGCGGAGCCGGGGCAGGGCGGCGCGTATCCAGACATAGACGTACATGAACACCACGGTCTTGCCGGCGAACCACACGATCGGCCACAGCCAACGGAGGAAGTGGAAGCCGGGGCCGTCCGGTCCACCGAAGAACAACGTCACCATGACGGCCGACATCGTGATCGTGTTCATGAACTCGGCCAGGTAGAACAGGGCGAAACGCAGCGACGAGTACTCGGTGTGGAACCCACCCACGAGCTCCTGCTCACCCTCGGTCAGGTCGAAGGGCGGGCGGTTGAGCTCCGCGGTCACCGCCACCGCGAACAGCGGGAAAGGCAAGATGCCGAGGCGGAAGATGTTCCAGTGGAAGAAGCTGACCGCTTGGGCGTCCACGATCGCCCGCGTCGACAGCGAGTGCGTGACGATGACCACCATGGCGATGGTCAAGCCCATGGCAGCCTCGTACGAGATCATCTGCGCGGATGCGCGGATCGATCCGAGGAGCGGGTACTTCGAGCCGGAGGACCAGCCCGCCAGCATCGTCCCGTAGACCGACACCGACGACAGCGCGAGCAGGAACAAGATGCCGATCGGCGGATCGGCTACCTGCAGCTCCACCACGTGGTGGGCGATCGTCACGACGCCGCCAACCGGGACGATCGTGAAGATCAACAGGGCCGGCAACAATGCCAGGTACGGCGCCAACCTGAACACGAAACGGTCCGCCTGGTCGGGCAGCAAGTCCTCCTTGAAGAACAGCTTGATCCCGTCGGCGAGCGTCTGGAGAATGCCGTAGGGGCCGGCGCGGTTCGGTCCCACCCGGTTCTGCATGTCGGAGATAACCTTGCGCTCGAACCAGATGGCCAACATCACCGCGACGAGGAGCGCACCGAACGCCACGAGGACCTTGACGGCGGCGATGATCACCGCGCCGAGATCGACCCCGTGGGCGAAAAGCGGATCGGGCATCAGGTCACCTTCTCCACGTCGACCTCGACCACCGCAACAGAGGAGTCGATGAGTGCGGAGGCACTCGTCTCATGGACCGGGGCCGCGTTGAACTGAAGGAGAGCCACTCCACTCGGGACGCCGCCATCGCCTACGGCAGCGACCACGAGCTCGCCACGAGGCGAGCGCACCCGCACCTCGTCACCGGGCTCGACGCCGAGCTGCGTCATCGCGTGCGGGGCGAGACGCAGCTCCTGGGACCGGGCCAGTGGCGCGAGCGACTCGGCTGACTGAACGAGCGTTCCGTGGTCGTACAGCCCACGGCGAACGACGAGACGCCAGGAGCGCCCGTCGACGGACGGGAGCGGCGCGGAGGCCGCCCACGCGCCTGGGTCGAACCGAAGAAGGCTGGGCTGCCGGTTGCCGCCGGGCACGGCGACGGCGGCGGGCGCTGGCTCTTTGTCGAAAAGCTCCTCTTCCTCGTAGGCCTCCTCGTCCGCGAAGGCCTCCCCGTCCGCAGTGGGCTCGACGCCCGGTGACATCGCCGCCCCCGCGGCGAACGGCGCACCCTGCTCGGAGACCGAGTCGATCCCGGGTGTCGCGATCGGGTCGAGCCTCCGCGGGCGCCGGGTGAGCTGCACGGACGCTGCTCTGAGCGGGATGACGATGCCGTCTGCCGCCTCGGGCGCCGCTAGCGCGGTGACCGTGCAACCGGAATGTGCCGGGGCGATGGTCTCGATCTCGGCCCAGATCCCTTCCAAGGACTCGAAGCCGAGATCGGCTCCCAAACGGTCCGCCAGCTCGGTTGCGATCACCCAATCGGCACGGGACACCCCGGGTGGCACGATCTTGGCCGCGAGCCGCGTAACTCGGCCTTCGAGGTTCGTCGTGGTGCCTCCGCGCTCCGCGTACCCAGCTGCCGGCAGCACGACGTCCGCGAGCATCGACGAGGCATTGAGCGCGGTGTCCACCGCCACGAGGAAGTCGACACGCTCGAGCGCTCGGGTGGCGAGGTCGCGATCGGGGAAGTCCGAGAGCGGGTCAGCACCGAGGAGCACGAGCGTGTTGAGCTCACCGGATGCCGCAGCCTCGAGCATCCCGGCGGTGTCGAGCCCGCGTCCTGCCGGCACCGAGCCCCAGTGCTCACCGAACAAGGCGCGTCCCTCATCGAGGGTCACTCGCCCGGGGAGCAGCCCCGGAGCACACCCGAGGTCGATCGCACCATGCACGTTGCCGCGCCGGAGGGCCGAAAGGAAACGGGCGGACGGCCAGGCCGCGGCGAACACGTTTGCCGCGGCCGCAATCTCGGCTGCCGACTCGGCCAGCGACGGGCGTCCGAGCACGATGACGACACCGTCGCCGGGCTCTGTGACGACCAGGGCCCGCGCGAGCTCGCTCGCTTCGCCGGGCCTGTACGGGAGCCAGGTGGCCACTTCGCTCAGGCCGGTCGCAACTGGCGAGCAGTCGATGATCCGCAGCCCCTCGTTCGCTGCAGCCTGACGCAGCCTCAGGTGCAGCACCGGCAGCTCCTCGCGCAGATCGCCGGCAAGAACGATGACAGTGCCCGCTGCGACCGTTTCCTCGATCGTCGCGCGTGGCAGGCTCGCCACCAGCTCGGCAGGCAGTCCATCCCCGAGCTGAGCGTCGAAATTGTCGGTGCAGATGACGCCTTTCACGAGCCTGACCCAGGCGTAGGCGTCCTCGTTCGCAAGCCTGGAGCCGCCGATCACGCCCACCGCCCCGGGGCCGGAACCTTGGAGCGTCTGGAGAATCCTGTCCGCGACAACGCTCAGCGCTTCGTTCCAGGTTGCCTGGGCGAGGCCGGTCTCGGATCGCACGAGCGGCTTTGTGAGGCGCTCGGGCGCCTCCACCGCCTCGAACCCGAAGCGGCCGCGGTCGCAGAGCCAGCTCTGGTTCACCGGCTCTGAGTCGACGCCGAGGTACCGGACGAGCGCGCCCGCCGATGACTGGGCGACCA
Organism: Acidimicrobiaceae bacterium; assembly: GCA_003166375.1. Classification (GTDB taxonomy): domain Bacteria; phylum Actinomycetota; class Acidimicrobiia; order Acidimicrobiales; family Bog-793; genus Fen-455. The sequence continues at coordinate 31,734 of PMVZ01000192.1, forward strand.
TGCGGCAGCCGACCGAGCAGGTCGTGCAAGTCGTCTCGACCTGCTCGAGGTCCCACGGGCGGGACTTGAAACGGTACGGCGTCGCCGTGAGCGCGCCAACCGGGCAGATCTGGACCGTGTTGCCGCCGAAGTAGGACGTGAAGGGGTCACCAGGGAAGATCGCGACCTCGATCCGATCGCCACGTTCCGCGAAGTCGATGAAAGGCTCGCCCGCCACCTCTGCCGCAAAACGGGTGCAGCGTGCGCACTGGATGCAGCGCTCCCGATCGAGCAGCACAAGCGGGCCGATCTCGATGGGCTTGGCCCAGTGCCGTTTCTCCTCGACGAACCGGCTCTCTCCCGGCCCGTGGGACACCGACTGGTCCTGGAGGGGGCACTCGCCTCCTTTGTCGCAGACGGGGCAGTCGAGCGGATGGTTGAGGAGCAGGAATTCGAGAACGCCCTCCTGGGCCTTTCGGGCCGCCTCGGACTCAGTGAAGACCTCCTGGCCGTCGGACACCTCGACGAAGCACGCCGGCTGGAGGCTCGCACCCCTGGGACCGGAGACCTCGACAAGGCACATCCGGCACATGCCGACCGAGGCCATCCGCGGGTGGTAGCAAAAGCGCGGGATGAAGACGCCGGCCCGCTCGGCCGCCGAGATGATGAGCTCGCCCTTGTGTGCTTCCAAGACTCGCCCGTCGACGGTGATCGAGATCGCCACCGGGATTTCGCCGACGTCAGCCACGGCGCACCGTGTCCGGAGGGAACGGGCACGAGCCCTCTTTGACGTGCACGAGCAACTCGTCGCGGAACATCTTGGCCACCGAGACGATCGCAGAGGGAATCGACGGGCCGAACACGCAGATCGTCGTCTGCTTCGGCGGCCACGCGAGTCCGGGCGACAGGTTGTCACAGGCGTCGAGAACGAGGTCGATGTCCTCCTCGCGACCCAAGCCCTGCTCGAGGCGGTGCATGATCTTTTCGATCCAGCCGCTCCCCTCCCTGCACGGCGTGCACTGGCCGCACGATTCCCGGTAGAAGAACCGGGCGATCCGCCAGGCCGCCCGGACCGGGCACGTGTCGGAGTCCATCACGACAACCGATCCTGACCCGAGCATCGAGCCGGCCTGCCCCACCGCATCCTGGTTCAGCCCCAGATCGAGCTGGTCCGGCCCGAACCACGGTGCCGAGACGCCTCCGGGAATGAACGCCCTCAGGTTCTTGCCGCCCGGTATGCCGCCACCGAGCGACGGGTCGTAGATGAGGTCCCGGAAGGTCGTCTTCGACATCTCGATCTCGAACCACCCCGGGTGCTCGACGCGCCCGGAAAGAGCGAATAGTCGTGTTCCCGTCGAGGACCCCTCACCAAGGGCCGTGAAGCCGTCACCCCCGTGGGCGATGATCCAGGGCAGGTTGGAGACGGTTTCGACGTTGTTGACGACTGTCGGCTCCCCGTACAGGCCGACGGCGGCGGGGAAGAAGGGCGGCTTGATCCGCGGGAAGCCGCGCTTTCCCTCGAGGCTCTCCAACAGCGCCGTCTCCTCGCCGCAGATGTAGGCGCCTGCACCGGGATGGATCACGATGTCCAGCGCGTAGCCGCTGCCGAGCACCTCGGCACCGAGCGCTCCGTGTTCGTAGGCCTCGTTGCACGCCTGCTGCAGGCGCTCGAGGCCGAGAGCGAACTCTCCCCGGCAGTAGATGAACGCCAGCTCGACGCCGGTCGCGTAGGCCGCGATCGCGGTCCCCTCGATGATCTGGTGCGGATCGCGCTCGATCAGCATGTGGTCCTTGAAGGTCGCCGGCTCGCTCTCGTCACCGTTCACGACGAGGTAGGTCGTCGTGGCCTTCCTCAGCATCGACCACTTGCGGCCCGCTGGAAAGCCGGCCCCGCCGCGGCCGAGCAGGCTCGCCTTGTTGACCTCGGCGGCGACGTCCGCCGGTGCCATCGACAGAGCTTTGCGGAGGCCTTCGTACCCACCGGTGGCCAAGTAGCGCTCCAGCGTGAAGGAGTCCGGGAGCCCCACCCGCGAGGTGACGATCCGAGGCGCTTGCGTGATCACTCGGGCACCGCCCCCGCTGCCGGACCCGTCGCGGAGACCGACTGCCGGCCGGCCTCGGCTCCCGTTCTTGCCGCTCGGGCAGGTAGGCCCACGCTGCGCTCGATTCGGCTCAGGATCCCGTGTGCGGGCACTGTCTCGGCGAGGCGGCGCGAGCGCAGGTCCTCAGTCAGGGCGTCGAACCCATCGGGGTCGAGCGGCCCGAAGAAGCGGTGGTTCACCTGCACGCACGGGGCATTGTCGCAGCCCGCGAGGCACTCGGCCTCCTCGAGGGTGAACTCGCCGTCGGCCGTAGTCTGGCCGACCGAGATCCCGAGCGAGGCCTCCGCGTGATCGAGGAGCTCGTACGCACCGGCGAGCATGCAGGCGATGTTCGTGCAGACGGTGACGACGTGCCGGCCGACCGGCTCGGTGTGCANNTGCAGCATGTCGTAGAAGGTCGCGGTGCCGCGCACCTCGGCGGGCGTACACCCGAGAAGACCGGCGATGTCCTCCATCGCCTCTTCGCTGAGCCAGCCGTCCTGTGCCTGTGCCAGATGGCACAACGGCAAGAGCGCGGAACGTCGCTGCGGATAGCAGGCGACGATCGCCTCGGCCCTTTGGCGGTTGTCGGAGGACAGGTGCGCCATCAGCGATCCACCTCGCCCATGACCGGGTCGACCGAGGAGATGACCGCGACCGCGTCCGCGATCAGCCCGCCGCGCAACAGCGGCGGCAGTGTCTGGAGGTTCACGAAGCTCGGTGCCCTGATGTGCATCCGGTACGGCTTGTTCGACCCGTCCGACACGAGATAGCAGCCGAGCTCGCCCCGGGGGGACTCGATCGCCGTGTACACCTCACCGGGAGGGACCTCGAAGCCTCTCGTGAAGATCTTGAAGTGGTGGATGAGCGCCTCCATCGATTCGTCGATGCGCGCTCGTGGTGGCGGCGTCACCTTCTTGTCCTGGGCCCGGTAGTCCCCGAGCGGCATCTTCTCGACGCACTGGCGAACGATCTTGCACGACTCGCGGATCTCGTTGAGCCGCACGGCGTACCGGTCGAAAGTGTCTCCGACGGTGCCGACGATGACGTCGAAGTCCACCTCGTCGTAGGCGAGATAGGGCATCGCGCGGCGAAGGTCCCAAGCCACGCCCGAGGCCCGCAGGATCGGCCCGGTGGCCGACATCGCTATGGCCAGCTCAGGCGAGATGATCCCGACGCCTTCGGTGCGGTGTTTGAAGATGGGCTGGCCGGTGAGCATCTCGTCGTACTCGTCGACGCGCCCGGGGATGGTCTCGACGATCGACATGACGTCGTCCTCCCACCCGTCGGGCAGGTCGGCCGCGACACCGCCGGGCCGGATGTAGTCGTGGTTCATGCGAAGACCCGTCGCCTTCTCGAAGAACGACAGGATCATCTCGCGGTCGCGAAAGCCATAGATCATCATCGAGGTGGAAGCGAGGTCCATCCCATTGGTGGCCATCCACAGCACGTGCGAAGAGATGCGGTTGAGCTCGGTCATGAGCATCCGGACCCAAGTCGCCCTCGGTGGGATCTCGATACCGAGCAGTGCCTCGGTCGCCAGCGAGAAGACGAGCTCGTTGTGCAGGGGTGAGAGGTAGTCCATGCGCGTGACGTTCGTCGCGCCCTGAACGTAGGTGAGCTCCTCGCCGGTCTTCTCCATCCCCGTGTGCAGGTAGCCGATGATGGGCTTGGAGCGCAGCACCGTCTCGCCCTCGAGCTCCATCATGATGCGGAGCACGCCATGGGTCGACGGGTGTTGCGGGCCCATGTTGATGATCATCGTCTCGTCCTCGCCGAACTCGACGTCGATATCGCCCGGGTCGAGCAACGGTCCTTCTGGCAGGCGGAGCGAGCCCTCTTCGATCGCGAGCGCGACCGGGTCGGTCTCATCGCGCTCTTGCAGCTCCTGGAGACCTTCGGAGGTCTCCGCCTTGAGCTCCTCGCCGGTCAACGCGGGCCCGGCGCTTGCTTGAACTGCACCGGCACGCGCCCGACCGAGTAGTCCTTGCGCAGCGGGTGCCCCTCCCAGTCTTCCGGCATGAGAATCCGGGTGTGATCCGGATGCCCCTCGAAACACACCCCGTACAGGTCGAACGCCTCCCTCTCCATATTCTCGGTACCGGGGTACAGGTTGAACAGCGTTGGGACAACGGGGTCAGCGTCGGGGACCTGAACCCGGAGGCGGACCCTTCGATGGTGCTCGAGGGAGAGCAGGTTGACGACTATCTCGAAGCGCTCGGGCGTCACTCCTTCAGGAAGCCGCCGCCCAGGGTGGCGCAGGTAGTCGACGGCGCACAAGTCCGCGCACATCTCGAAACCGGCACCGCGGAGCGCTCCGGCCACTTCGAGGTAGCGCTCGCGCGTGACGTGGAGCACCTCCTGTCCGCCCGCGCGGATCGAGGAGGTCTCGCTCAAAGCGGCCAGCTCGGCCGCATTCGCGCCCACGGCCGTCATCAGCGGGGTGTTCCCAGGCGCACAGCTCCCGAAGGAGGTGCGACCCAGCCGGAGGGAACCGGCTCTGCCGCGAGGTCGATGCCGGCTCCCGTCTCACCGGGGCGCCGCTTGGTGAGCTCGCCCAGACGGATCTTCTCGTGCAGGGTCAAGATGGCGTGGATGAGCGTCTGGGGGTTCGGCGGGCATCCCGGGGCATACACGTCGACGGGGACGATCTGGTCGACACCTTGGACGATGGCGTAGTTGTTGAACATCCCCCCCGTCGAGGCGCACACGCCCATCGAGATGACCCACTTCGGCTCCACCATCTGGTCGTAGACCTGCCGCAGCACAGGAGCCATCTTCTGCGAGACGCGACCAGCGACGACCATGAGGTCGGCCTGGCGCGGCGAGCCACGGAACACCTCCATGCCGAAACGCGCCAGATCGAAGTCGGCGGCGCCGGCCGCCATCATCTCGATCGCGCAACATGCAAGGCCGAAGGTGGCCGGCCAGACGCTAGAGCGGCGCGCCCACTTGACAAGCTCCTCCAACGAGCCGGTAAGGAAGTTGTGGTTGAGGTCTTCGAGGCCCACAGTGCCTGCGACTCCCCTACGCTGCCTCGTCGCTCGACGGCCCGATATGCCGGACTGTCGACGACGAGGTTCGGACGGGCTCCGACTCGACCGGGCGGACCCGCTTGACGGGCCCCCAGTCGAGCGCTCCATTTGCCACGAGGTAGATGAACGGCACGAACACCGAAGCGGCGAACACCAGGATCTCGACCAGGCCGAACCGGCCCAGGCTCTGCGAGTCCACGGCCCAGGGGAACAGGAAGATGATCTCGATGTCCACGACCACGAAGGCCATCGCGATCAGATAGAAGCGCACGGGAAAGCGCCGTGCCGGCTCGTGGGTCGGTACGATGCCGCACTCGTACGGCGCCTCCTTGGCGGAGGTCGGCCGCTGGGGCGCGAGCAGCTTGGACGCGCCGAAAGACAGGCTCGCGAACGCGACCCCGAGCACGATCATGAAAAAAATTGGGAGGTAGCTGTCGAGGCTGCCCATAATGCTGGAGCTTTCTACCACGCCCGCTCGGGGCGAGCACATCGGGCGTCGCTCCTATCATCGTCGCATGACCGCAGCGAACGGCATCGCGGTGGAGCTGCAACCTCCCCGCCCTGACCGGTACGAATGTGACGTCCTGGTCGTAGGCGGCGGCCCGGGCGGCGCCTCGGCCGCGTACTGGCTCGCGAGCTGCGGCGTCGACGTGCTCGTAGTCGAGAAGAAGCACTACCCCCGGGAGAAGGCGTGCGGCGACGGCCTTACTCCGCGCTCTGTCCACCAGCTCGAGCAGATGGGGCTCGCCGCCGAGCTGGCACCGCACCACCGCTTCCGGGGCCTGCGTACGAATGCCTACGGACGCACGATCGCGATGGACTGGCCCGAGCACCCCGTCCTTCCTCCGTACGGCTATGTGATCACCCGGGCCGACCTCGACGGGCTCGTCGCCTCCCGTGCCGAGAAGGCGGGCGCGGTGCTCTGGCAGGGCGCCGAGGCCCTGGCGCCCCTGTCGGCCCCGGGCTCACCTGCGGCCGAGAGCAGTCCGGTGCCAGTAGCTGGTGGCCCGCTGCTGCGCCGGGCCGGCGGCGCCATCGTGAGCGACAGGGCACGCGCTAGCTTGACCGAGGTCCGGGCCCGCTATGTGATCGTGGCCGACGGATCGCTGTCGCGTTTCGGCCGGGCACTCGGGTCCGGGCGCAACCGGGACTGGCCGCAGGGCATGGCACTTCGCGGCTATTACCGCTCGCCACGCAGCGCTGAGTCCTACATCGACTCGTTCCTCGACATCCGTGACGCGAGCGGCAGGGTCGTGCCCGGCTACGGCTGGATCTTCCCGCTGGGGGACGGCCGCGTGAACGTCGGAGTGGGTCTCCTGTCCACCCAGGGCCGGGGCAAGCACGTCAACACCACCAAGCTCATGGAGGACTTCGTCGCACAGTTGCCGGCATCGTGGTGCCTCGACCCGCGGACCTCCTGCGGCGCACCGGCCGGTGGCCGTCTGCCCATGGGTCTCGGTGTCGGCCCGCGCGTCGGCCCGGACTCCATCGTCATCGGCGATGCCGCGGGCCTCATCAACCCGTTCAACGGCGAAGGCATCGCATACGCGTACGAGACGGGCCGGCTGGCGGCGGGCGCCGTCTCGGACGCGCTCACCGCGGGCGAGCCGGGGCTGCTGGTCGCCTACGAGCGATCCCTGCAGGACATATACGGCCTCTACTACCGGGTGGCCCGGGCGTTCATAGGCGTGCTCTCGCGGCCGGGCTTGATGCGGATCTGTGTCAACACCGGCATGTACAACCGCTCGGTCATGGGGTGGCTCTTGCGGATCATGGGGAACTTCCTGAGACCCGACGAGCTCGGGCCCGCCGAGGCCGTGTACAGGGCCGTTGTCGCGCTGGCTCGTCAGATCCCCGAAGGCTAGGCACCCACTCCCGAGGCGACCTCCAGAGCTGCGTCGGCGGCCGCCTCGACCGTGCGGTCGATGTCTTCACGCGAATGCGCCAGCGACACGAAGGCGATCTCATATGGGCTCGGAGCGAGCGCGACGCCCCGAGCGAGCATGGCCCTGAAGAACGGGGCGTAGAGCCCGGACCGAGCGGCGCGTGCCGCGCCCTGGTAATCGCGCACCGGTTCGTCGGAGAAGAAGACCGAGACCAAGGTGCCGAAGACCGGCACCTCGACGGGGAGCCCGCTTTGGCCGATGGCTTGGGCGAGCCCTTCGGCGAGCCGCCCGACGCTCTCCGCCAGCTGGGCGTAAGCCTCCTCGGGCAGGAGCTCGAGCACGGCGAGCCCGGCCGCGGTCGCAACCGGGTTTCCCGACAAGGTGCCCGCCTGGTAGACGGGCCCGATCGGGGCCAACTGTGACATGAGGTCGCGCCGGCCTCCGAGCGCGGCCAACGGCAGGCCTCCCCCGATCACCTTCCCGAAGCACCACAGGTCCGGCTGCACGCCGAGCACCCCGGTGGCGCCGGCGCGCCCGACACGAAAACCGGTGATCACCTCGTCGAAGATGAGCAGGGCCCCGGCGTGATCACAAGCTGCGCGCAGCCCTTCGAGATATCCCTCGACGGGAGCCACCAGCCCCATGTTCGCAGCCACCGGCTCGACGATGACGCACGCCACCGACTCGTCGATCTCGGGGACCTCGTTGTACGGCGCGACGATCGTGGCCGACACGGCACTCGCCGGCACGCCGGCCGAGTCCGGGAGCCCGAGAGTGGCCACACCGCTTCCGCCGCCTGCGAGAAGCGCGTCGCTGTGCCCGTGGTAACAACCGGCGAACTTCACGACCCGGTCCCGGCCGGTCGCGGCGCGAGCGAGCCGGATGACCGACATTGCGGCCTCGGTTCCCGATGACACGAAACGGACCTGGTCGCAACCGGGCACCGCCTCGGTGATCACCTCGGCGAGACGGACCTCCCCTTCGGTCGGGGCGCCGTAGGTCGTGCCGCGCGCCGCGGCCGCGGCGATCGCGTCGAGCACGGCCGGATGGGCGTGGCCCAGAATTGACGCTCCCCAGGACTGGACGTAGTCGAGCAGCCGCCGCCCGTCGACGTCCTCGACAAAGGCACCCTCGGCGCGGGCGACGAAGTAGGGCGACCCACCGACCGAGCCGAACGCCCGCACCGGCGAGTCGACACCTCCGGGGATCACCCGGCAGGCCTCGGCGAACAGCTCTGAGCTCCGCCTCCCGGCCGTGGCCCGGCTCCCGAGGCCGGCCTCAGCCACCGAGTACCTCGGCCACCTCGGCTGCGAAATAGGTGAGGATCACGTCCGCGCCGGCCCGTTTGATCGCTCCGAGATGTTCGAGCGCGACGGCCTGGCGGTCGATCCACCCGCGCTCGGCCGCGGCCACCACCATGGCGTACTCGCCGCTCACGTTGTAGGCGGCCACAGGAACATCGACGGCTGCCCGCACGGCGGCGATGACATCGAGGTATGCGAGCGCGGGCTTGACCATGACCAGGTCCGCGCCTTCCGCAATGTCGAGGCGCACCTCCTCGAGCGCCTCGCGCCGGTTCCTCGGATCCTGCTGGTAGCCCTTGCGGTCGCCGCCCCCCGCGATCGTCACGTCCACGGCGTCGCGGAACGGGCCGTAGAGCGCGGAAGCGTACTTCGCCGAGTAGGCGAGGATCCCGACGTCGTCGTGGCCGGAAGTGTCGAGCGCAGCCCGGATGGCAGCGACCTGGCCGTCCATCATCCCGCTCGGCGCCACGAGATGAGCGCCGGCCTCGGCCTGGGCGACGGCGACCTCGCCGTAACGCACGAGGGTGGCGTCGTTGTCGACCTCACCGCGATCGTTCAGGACCCCGCAGTGCCCGTGGTCGGTGTACTCGTCGAGGCAGAGATCGGCTATGAGGACCATCTCGTCACCGAGGTCGTCGCGCAGCTGTCTGAGCGCGATCTGGACGACGCCGTCGCGGTCCGATGCGCCCGATCCGACCGGGTCCTTGCAGGTTGGCACCCCGAACAGCACGAGCGCTCCGATCCCGAGCGACGCGAGCCTCTTTGCCTCGAGCACCAAAGAAGCGACGGTGTGCTGTGAGACTCCCGGCAGCGACGCGATCGGCACGGGAGCATCGATCGACTCGCGGACGAACAGGGGTGCCACGAGGTCGTCTATCCCCAATGAGGACTCGGCCACGAGGCGGCGCATCGCGGGGAGCCGACGCGACCGGCGCAATCTGCGAGCAGGAAAACCCATTTCGTCCAGCCTACCTCGGGCCACCCTGCGCGCCTTGGTGCTTGGCCCACTCGGCGAGAGCCCCCACAAGCCCGTCGACGGTGTGCACCGCCGCCACGACGTCCACGCGCAGGCCGGCCTTCATCGCCGTACGCGCCGTGACGGGACCTATGCACGCCACCACTGGAGGCATGCGCCCGGCACCGGCGAGCTCGAGGTAACCGGTCACTGTCGACGACGACGTGAACGTGATGGCATCGGCGTCGTCGAGGGCTCCGAAGCCACTTTCGTCGAACGTCGACACGACGGTCCGGTAGGCCTCGACCACCTCGACGCGCCAGCCCTTGGCACGCAAGCCGTCAGCCAGCACGTCGCGCGCCTCAGCGGCACATGGCAACAGAACCGGCGCCTCCCCGAGCCGCGCCGGGGCCGGGAACGCGTCAACGAGCGACTCGGCGACGAACCGCTCCGGAACGAGGTCGGCGGCGATGCCGTGCTCCGCGAGCGCAGCGGCCGTGCCCTCACCGATGGCGGCAACCTTGGCCCCGCCGAGCGCCGCGACGTCACCGAGGTGACGCCAGCACCGCTCCACGGCGTTGGCCGAAGTGAAGACGACCCATTCGAAGTCCTCGATCCCCGAGAGCGCCTGTTCGAGCGCAGCGCCTCCGTCGATCGGGTCCGCGATCTCGATCGCCGGGAGCTCCACCGGGCAAGCTCCGGCGTCGACGAGCAGCTCCACCAAGCTGGACGACTGTGCGCGGGCGCGGGTCACGATCACGCGCCATCCCGCCAGCGGACCTGCCACCGGCAGGCCTGTCACGGCACCCCGGACGTGCCGAAGAGGATCTCCGCGCCCCCGCACTGGTCGCGAATCTCGGCTGCCAGCGCCTGGCCCAGCTGCAACGGGTCCGGACCTCTCATCGCCCGCCGGAGCAGGACCAGCCCGTCCAAGCTCGCAATGAGGCCCTCCAGTTCCACCTCGCCGCCTGAGCCGATCACGGCGAGAGCGCCCGCAGGCAGCTCGCAGCCGCCGCCGAGCTCGCCCAAGAAGGCCCGCTCGGCATCGAGGCAGCGATGCGAGGCGGCATCGTCGATCGAGCGCGCCGCCTCGGTCGCCACCTCGTCACGCACCCGGCACTGGACCGCCAGCGCGCCCTGGCCCACCTGCGGAAGCATCGTCGAGGTCGGCAGGACCTCGGCAGCGAGCCCGGTGAGGCCAAGGCGTTCGAGTGCGGCGTAGGCCGTGACAACCGCCCCCGCGGCCGGCACTTTGCCAAGACGCGTGGCGATGTTGCCCCTCAACTCCACAAAACGCAGGTCCGGCCTCACCCACGCCAGCTGTGCCCGCCTTCTCGGAGCGCCGGTGGCGACGTGCGCTCCCGGGCCGAGATCGGCGAGCGCTCGCCCCACGAGCGCGTCCCTCGGATCGGCTCTCTTGGGCACGGCGACGATCGCGAGCTCGCCGGAGCTGCAACTGGAGTGGAGGTCCTTCGCGGAATGAACGGCAAGATCCGCGCGGCCATCGATCAGCGCTTGCTCGACTTCGGTCACGAAGGCGCCCTGGCCGCCGATCGCACCAATAGGACGGTCCTCGTGCAGGTCGCCGGTCGTCTCGACGACGACGAGCTCGATCGCGATCGGGGGGGTGGCGGCACTCGAAGCGGCCGTGGCGAGCGCGTCGGCCACGAGCTCGGCTTGTCGAAGCGCGAGCGGGCTGCCACGCGTCGCGACCCTTAGCGTCAGCACCTCGCGGCCTACAGGTCGAACAGGCTGCGCAAGGCCTCGGCGAGCCGTTCTCCGCGCGGTGAGCCGGCCGCGTCCTTGATCCGCACTGTCGGCTCGTGGAGGAGCTTGGCGACGGTGCGCTGGGTGACCGTTTCGACGATCTCACGAGCTTCGGGCCCGAGCGCCTCGAGCCGCGCCCGCTGGCGGTCGAGCTCGGCGCGACGAATCGTCTCGGCCCTCATCCGCAACGCGGCTACGACCGGGGCTGCCGACCTCGCCGCGTACGAGGCCCGGTAGCGCTCGAGCTCCTCGGTCAGAACCGCGCGAACGGCCGGGATCTCTCCGCGGCGCGTCGACATTCGAGCCTCCGCAAATCGCCGCACGTCCTCCACGTCCAGCAAACTGACTCCTTCGAGGTCGACCACGGCGGGGTCGACGTCACGGGGCACGGCGACGTCGACCACCAGCAGGGGCCGGTCGGGGCGCGACCGCATCGTGCGCCTGACGCGGGCCACATCGAGCACCACGTCGGGCGCCGCCGTCGAGGTCAGCACCAGGTCAGCCCGTGCGAGCTCCTCGTCCAACTTCGAAAGGCCCACCGCCTTCGCACCCGACTGCTCCGCCACGGCGGCTGCCCGCTCGGCGGAACGGTTCGCTACCACGACACGGGCCGGGCCCACCGGCTGGGCGAGCGCCTTGGAGAACCCGGCTCCCATCTCCCCCGCACCGATGACGAGAACCGACCGACCGGCCAGCCCGCCTTCGAGGTGGTCGGCCGCGAGCGCGACAGCCGCGTGAGCAAGCGACGTCGTACCCTGCGCGATGGCGGTCTCGGTGCGGACGCGCTTTCCGGCCTCGACCGCATGACGGAACAGCGGCCCGAGCACGCGGCCGGCCGCATGCTCCTGCCGGGCCAGCTCGGCGGCAGTGCGCACCTGGCGGAGGATCTCGCCCTCACCGAGGACCGGGGAGTCGATGCCGGCCGCCACCTCGAACAGATGCGAGACGGCCGCGTCATCTATCCAGCAGGAAAGAAGCTCCGACAGCGGCGGCGAGTCGGTGCCCATGGCGCTCGAACAGGACCGGAAGAAGCGCTCGATGTCGGCAAGGCCGTCGTGGAAGCGCTCGACGACTGCGTAGACCTCGGTACGCAGGCAGGTGGAGAGAACGACCGCTTCGGACACGTGCTCACTGTCACAAAGCACCTGGAGTGCCTTCGGCAGGTCGCGCTCTGATACGGCGCTCTGCTCGAAGATGTCGAGCGACACGTCCCGTTCGTTGATCCCCACGGCAACGACCGCCACGGCGCGGTTACCTCGTTTCTCTCGGGCGACAGCCTACGGCCGTCACAGCCCCGATAGAGACGCGTCCTCCGCTTCGGCGGTGACTTCCGGGTGCGCCACGTAGAACGCGAGCACTTGCAGCTCGACGGAGAAGTCGACCTGGCGTAGCTGCACCGAGTGCGGCACCGTCAAGATCGCCGGGGCGAAGTTCAAGATCGCCCCTACACCGGCCTCCACCAACCAGTTGCACACGTCCTGGGCGGCGCTGGCCGGGGAGGCGATGACGCCGATCGACCGGCTGATGCCTGCGACGATCGCCGGCAGGTCCGAGACGTGGCGGATCGGCAGCCCGACGATCTCCTTGCCGATCTTGTCGGGATCGATGTCGAAGAGCGCGACCGCACGGAAGTTCTGGGTCGAGAACCTCTGCGAGCGCGCGAGGGCATGCCCGAGGTTGCCCATGCCAACGATGACAACCTGCCACTCCTGATCGAGGCCGAGCTCGCGCCGGACCTGGCCGAGGAGGAAATTGACGTCATAGCCAGTGCCCGGCGTGCCGTAGGTCCCGAGGTGCGACAGGTCCTTGCGCACTTTGGCCGCGTTGACGCCCGCCGCCTCTGCCAGCTCCGCCGACGAGACAGTCTGGACGCCGCCGGCCGAGAGTGTGAGCAGGGCGCGCTGATATACGGGGAGCCGCACGACGGTGGGCTCTGGAATCCGACGAACGAAGTGGTCGGCCATCGCGGCTGATGGTAACGACTTCGTGCTCTCGCTCACAAACCGCACCCTCTCGGGGGCGGCTTCGGCTCAGCCGGCTTCTGTGAAACGCTCCGCGAGGTAGCGGTCGACGTCCTCGTCACGCAGCCTGTACGACTTGCCGACACGCACTGCCGGCAGCTGTCCCGAGCTGATGAGTCGGTAAACAGTCATGTTCGAGACCCGCAATGCCCGGGCCACTTCGGCGACCGTGGAGAACCTTGCCTTGGCGTATTCGATAGTTGACAGATGCATCACCCCTCTCCGCCAGTCACGAATGTACGCCAATGTGGCTGAAGTGCAAAGTGGGAGAGTCCCTGAGTGCCGGGATCGGGTCAGGTTCGACCCTGCGCCGGCCATCGGGTCACTCGGTACGACCGAGCTCCCGAGACCGGATCGAGGCGGCGGCTACCGCCTCGAGGACAGCGGAGCGGAAGCCGTGAGCTTCAAGTACGCGCAAACCAGCGGCCGTCGTGCCGCCTGGAGAGGTGACGGCAGCTCGCAGGACCTCCGGCGAGTCACCGGACTCGGCGAGCAGACGAGCCGACCCGAGCAGTGTCTGCACGGCGAACAGGCGGCTCACTTCCCGGTCGAGGCCCTCGCTGACACCGGCATCGACGAGCGCCTCTGCCAACAAGAAGACGTAGGCAGGTCCCGAGCCTGAAAGCCCGGTCACGGAGTCGAGCTGGTACTCGGGAAGGCGTGCGACGACCCCGAGCGAGGACAGCACCCCCTCCGCCCAGGTGAAGTCGTCCTCGGTGACAGAAGTGCCACCCGCGAGCGCTGAGGCGCCGGCACCGAGCACTGCCGGGGTGTTGGGCATGGCCCTGAGAACTACGACGCCGCGTCCAAGCCAGGTCTCGAGCTGGGCGATCATGACGCCCGCCGCGATGGAGACCACGCGGCGACAGCCCGATCCCGCGATGGTCCTGCACCCGGCCTGAGCGTCGGCAGGCTTGACTGCCAAGACGGCGGACTCCGCGGCGACTCCGGTCTCGGCGACGAGGACTCCCGGAAAGCGCCTCACGAGATCGGCGCGGGCCGAGGCCAACGGCTCAACGACGGCCAGCTCGCCCGAGGTGGCCCAGCTCGACCGGATCAGACCGCCGAGGAGCGCGTGGCCCATCTTGCCGCCGCCGACGACCATGAGACGTGTCACGGCGGTGAGCTCAACACTCGACCAGCGACCGCGAAGTGAGGTCGTCGTACAGGCGGCGGAGCCGGCCTGCAGTGATCGACCAGCTGTAACCGGCCGCCATCGATGCACCGCACGCACCGAGCTCAGCCTGTAGCAGGGGGTCGGCGCAAATGTCCGCGGCAAACTTGGCGTAGGCCCCCGCGTCCCCGTTCTCGACCAGGTAACCGGTCCGCCCGTGCTGGACGAGCGTCGTCAAGCCCCCGACCGCCGCCGCCACTACCGGGGTACCGCAAGCCGCGGCCTCGAGAGCGACGAGCCCGAACGATTCCGAACGCGAAGGCACCAGGCAACAGTCTGCCGCCCTGTAGTACGTCGAGAGCAGCTCATGCGGCTGAGGTGCCACGAAGCGCACCCGCCCGACATGACCGAGCGCCCGGACCATCGCGTGAAGCGTCGCGACCTCCGCCTCACCCCTTGGGCCACTCGGACCACCGACGACAACGAGCTGGGCGTTCGGGACGGACTGCACGAGGAGATCGAAGGCCTCGAGCGCCACTTCAGCGCCCTTCAGGGGCTGAATCCGCCCTACGAACAACAGGAGGGGACCTTCGCCGGAAAGGCCCAGCGCGCGTCTCGCATGTGCGCGGTCACCGGGCGAGAAGAACGCATGGTCGACCCCGAGCGGGACGACCTCGACCCGTTCCCGGTCTGCCCCATAGAGCTCCACGAGCTGGTCGACCTCGACCGAGCACGAGGCGAGCAAAGCGTCCGAGCAACCGATGATCTCCGACTCGGCTCGCGCCCGCCGGCCCGGTTCCGCGCTCTCGACCTCTTCCGGGCTCGCTTCAGCCTTTACTCGGTCCAGAGTGTGGAACGTCGACACGAGCGGCAAACCGAGGCGGTGCTTGATCGCATGGCCGGCCAGACCCGACAACCAGTAGTTGGCATGGATGGCATCTGCGGGCACTTCACCGGCGCCGGGCATCGTGTGAGACGGACCGGTCATCCGGTCGATGACGGATTCGGTGAACTCCTCCACGTGGTCTTGAAGTGTCTCCTTGGCGACTGGGGCCGGAGGGCCGGCTGCCACGTGGTGCACGGCAAAGCCTGGCTCGATCGCGACGACGTCGGGAAGGTCTTTGGACCAGCGCCGTGTGTAGACGTCGCAGATGACGCCTCCTCGGGCAAGCGCCGACGAGAGCTCACGGACATAGACGTTCATCCCGCCGCCGTCCCCAGTGCCGGGCTGGGCCAGAGGCGACGTGTGCATGGAGAGCACGGCCAGCTTGCGCATCGAGTGCAGCCTAATGAGGAAGTCTCGGCGTCAGGTCCTTGGCTCTTCTCGCTCGGTCTCGTACAGGCCGTTCTCGCGGCGGAACGACAAGTAGATCCGCACGAGTGCCTGCCGCTGCTCCTCGACAAGGTAGGGATCCATGAGGATGTGCCGCACGACGTCGTCGTCACGGCGCTCGTCCTCGAGAATCCCGGCTCTCACATAGAGCGTCTCCGCGGAGATCCGTAGAGCCTTCGCGATCTGCTGCAGGATCTCAGCCGACGGCTTGCGCAACCCTCGCTCGATCTGGCTCAGGTAGGGATTCGAGATGCCGGCGATCTCGGACAGTCTCCGGAGCGACAACCTGGCGGTGTTCCGCTGCTGCCGGATGAACTCGCCGAGGTCCGCCCAGCGGTCGGACGAGTCGCTTGGGGTCATCCGGCCCTCACTTGAGCAGGGTGTCCGCGTCCGCCGCTCCGACCTTGTACCGTTCGACGATCGCCGACTGGAGTTGGTCAATCTGATCGTGCAGCGTTCTGCGCCTTGTGGAGACGCTGGTCTCGGCGGACCTGAGCAGCCCGGCAAGTGAGCGGAGCTCCTCGTCGCCGAATGCCCCCAGGTTGGCGCCGGGCAGCAGCGGTTGGCGCGTGTCGTCACCCTTCAGCTCAGCGGCGAGAACCTCGACGACGAGGTCCTCGAGCGCGAGCTCCGACTGCTCGGTCCAGCCCTCGGCAACCCCGGCCATCGTGAGGCGGGGCTCGTGAGCGTGCTCTTGCGCCGGTGGGTTGGCACTGGTTCCAGCCAGGATCGTCGGCAAGTCCTCGAGGAGGCGCCCCGTGTCACCTCGCACGCCTCTGCCGCGCGCCTCGAGCTCCGCCGCGACAATGTCGAGCTCACCCTGGAGCAATCGCCGGACATAGGAGAGCGCGACTTCCGCGCGCTGGCACGCATCCCGGCGAATCCTGAGCTCGCCCACGGGAACCGATTCCAAATCGCTGGTCAGCTCAGGCTCCAGCAACCGGTCAATATCCTTCTGGTGCAGGGCCATCTTGAACGAGCGTACCGCTGCTCGAGCCGGACTGCCGGAGAAACCCGGCCCGGGCAGGTGGGAAGTAGCGGTACACGACTTTGCCGATGAGGCGAGAAGGCTCCACGAGCCCGAACGCTCGGCTGTCACGGCTGGCGGCTTGGTTGTCGCCGCGCACCTCGAGACCGGCCGGGAGAACTGCCACGACCCTCTTCACGAGCAACCTCTCGGGCTCGGCCGGGTCGTGCAGGGCGACGAGGTCACCGACCAGAGGACTGCCCGCGCGCACAACGACCAGCCGATCGCCGTGGGCAAGTGTCGGCATCATGCTCGTGCCCTCGACCTGCACGCGCCGAAATCGCGTCCGTTCCGCCGCGACCAACGCGAGCACCGAGGCACCGAGCGCGGCGCACAAGCTCAGCTTCGAAAGCACACGACCGCTGGGCCGCCGCCTACCTGCCCGATCATTCCGGGGCCGGAGATAAGGTGAGCGATTCCTAGCCACCGATGACCAACCAAGGAGCTGAAGCATGCACCTGACCTCGCGTTTGCTCACCCTGCTCGACCGCCTGAGCAGCCCGGTGACCGTCCACGCCCACTGTGACCTGCCGTGTGGCGTCTATGACCCCGCTCAGGCGCGGATCGAAGCCGACTCCGTCAAGGCCTGCATGGAGAAGTTCAACGCCTCGGACGACGAGGTCTTCAAGCACCGGGCCATCTTGATCAAAGAGGAACGCGCTGACCTCGTCAAGCACCACCTCTGGGTGCTCTGGACGGACTACTTCAAGCCCGACCATCTCGCGAAGTACCCCGAGCTCCACAGCCTGTTCTGGACAGCCACCAAGACCGCCGGCGAAGCCAAGAAGACCACCGACGTCGCCGTCGGCCAGAAGTTGCTCGACCAGATCGCCGAGATCGACCGCATCTTCTGGGAGACCAAGAAGGGCTGAGCGGCGCTCGGCAAGGTACCCGCGAGAAGTCCCGCTGCTCATCCGCCTGACACGGGCGGCAGCACCGCGACCTCGTCGCTGTCGCCCACTGGCAGATCGCGGCTCGCCGGCTCGCCGTTCAGCCAGATCGCGCTGAAGGTGATGATGGCGGCAAACCGTGTCCCGTAACGCTCGACGGCCGCGTCAAGCACCTCACCAACTGTGACACCGTCGATCCTGGCCTCGCTGGTGCCGGCACAGTCGCGTGCCTGAGCGAACAAGCGAAGTCTTGCCAAACCCTCAGATCCCAGCCGAGGTGCCCGGCGTGACCGGCGCCAGCGCGTGATCCGCGCAGCGCCTCGTCACTGGTGACCGTGCGAGCCGGTCTTCGCCGATCGCCCGGCCGCACGCCTCGCAGATGGCGTAAGTCCCCTCGTCCAGTCGCCGCAGGGCCCGTTCGACATCCTCGAGCTTGCCCTCGGCGTGGTCGAGCACCCGGAGATCGCCTGGGTCTCCCGTGTCCACGTTCACGATGGTACCGGGGGGCGGCACTCGCCGGGGGGAGGCGTGGGAGGCACTCGTGAGCTCAATCCTCGTCGAGCCACCTGCGAGTTGCACCCACGACTTCCAGACCCGGCCGCGACCAGATGAAGCGCTCCACAGCGTCGAGGGTCTCGACGACGACCCGCACGGAGGCCGCGGCTGCGGCCACCTCGACGACCGAACGCTGGTACAGGTCCTGGTAGTCCGTTTCGGCTACGGCCACGGCGAAACGTGAGCGGGCACCATCTACGACCGGGCGGAGAAGGGCACGTTTCTCCTTGAGAGAGTGGCAAGCGGGAAAATGGAGCTCGACGATCAGTGCACCGATCACCGACCAAGCATGCCCGAGCCGCGGCACCGACAAGGACCACGACCCACCGCCTGGCGCCTTTGCCTCGCGCCCGCGATCTCCGCCCTGCACGCCTTGGCAGTAGCATCCTGGCCCGAGAAGGCATCATCCGCCGCGCCAGTCGCGTTACCAACGAGGAGAGCACGCCGCAATGGCACAAAGTGGCAACCGACCCCCGCGGAGCCAGCCCACGAAGGGTGGAGGCAACTCGCCGGGCAAGACCGGCCCCGCCGGCGGCAACGGGCACGACGAGTCCGCCGCTGAGCGGGCGCGCGATCGCCTGGCGCAGCGGAACATCTCCGGTCAGAAGCGCCAGACCGCCTCGCAGCGGGCGCGCTCTGCCGCGCCGTCCACTCGACGGACAAAGGCGCAGGCGGCAGCCGCTCAAAGAGCAAGGGAGGGCGGGCCCGCCTCGCGGCGTGGATCGGCCAAAGGAGCCCCGAAACGCTCCACCGCCATGACGGCGGGGATCTTCGGCACCGTGTTCGTAGTGCTCGCGATCCTGGTCATCGTCCTCGTGTCGGTCACCGGGAAGACTTCGACCAGTGGCAAGGGGTTCGGCATGAAGCCCGCGCCGGCAAGCGTCGTCAACGCGATCACTCACGTGTCGTCGTCGGCCTTTGCCGAAGCCGGGTCCACGATCACCTCGTCCGGGCCCTACACAGCTTCGATCACGGCCCTCAAGAGCCAGCCCTCACTGAGCAGCGACGGCAAGCCGCTGATCGCCTATGTGGGGTCCAACTGGTGCCCGTACTGCGCAGCGAGCCGCTGGCCACTCGCCGTCGCCCTCTCCCGCTTCGGCACTTTCAAAGATCTCCGCATAACCGCCTCGGGGACAGCCACGGGCGAGAGCTATCCGGGCACGCCCACCCTGAGCTTCTACGGATCGACCTACACGAGCCCCTACGTCTCTTTCCTGGCCACCGAGCAGTGCACCGACATCGTTGCGTCCGGCACCTCAAGGGCGACACAGGAGTGCAGCGGCTACGAGCCGTTGCAGACGTTGTCGCCAATGGCCCACAAGATCTTCTTCAAGTACAACTTCCCGCCTTACGTCGCCTCGACCAACGAGGGCGGGATCCCGTTCGTGGACTTTGGCAACAAGTTCATGGAAGACGGCGCGTTCATGGATCCGTCCATCCTCGCCGGCTTCACTCACGTGCAGGTCGCGCAGAGCCTCGGCAACCCCGTAGCCTCGCCGGCGCAGCCGATCCTCGTCACGGCCAACTTCTACACGGCCGCGATCTGCAAGCTCACCGACAACAAGCCGGGCTCGGTCTGCAAGATGCCGGTCGTCGAGCAGGCAGCCAAACAACTGAAGCTGTGAGTCACCAAGACGCCTCGCGGCGGGCACGCCCGGGCTCGCCGGCGACTCCACGGCCAAAGTCTCAGCCGGTGGCCGCGAACCGCCTCCGGGCCGGCGACGTCCTTCAGGGCCGGCCTTGGCAACCGTTGGCCATCGGCGGCATCTGCCTTGCGGGGATCGCCATCTCGATCTACCTCCTGATCGTGCACTACGAGCCCGGTGCGCTCATCTGCTCCAACACCGGCGTCGTGAACTGCTCCAAGGTGCTCACCAGCTCGTCGTCTGTCATGTTCGACATCCCCGTGCCTATCTTCGGGCTCCTTTTCTTCGTCGGGATGGGCCTGATCTGCCTTCCCGTCGCGTGGCGCTTTGATGCCGCCTGGCTCGCCTGGGGACGGATCGCGGGGGCCATCGCCGGGATTGGGATGGTGATCTACCTGGTCGCCCAGGAAGCACTCGTGCTGCACACGATCTGCCTGTGGTGCACGGTCGTCCACGTGCTCACGTTCGCGATGTTCCTGATCATCATCACCGGCTGGGACGACACCGGCTACGCTCAGTCGCGCTACGAAGACTGACCAGCGTGCTCAGGGGCGTTGGGCCGATGCCTGGCGCGCGAGTGCCACGGCCGTGCCTCAGGTCGTGGCCTCTTTCATCGACCGGGGGAAGCCAACAGCGTGGAAGCTCACCGCCCCCGCCGGTGTCAGCCAGCTCATCAGCTTGAACGCGAGCTCGCCAGCACGCACCGCGGGGTCCTCCGACAGCAATGAACGCGCCTCCTCGACTCCCGTGGAGAAGATCATGACCCCCCGGAGCACGGGGTCGTCCTGGTCTTCGAACGGGCCGGCTGCAACTAGGCGGCCCGAGCGCCCGAGACTCGCTAGATACGCGAGATGCTCATCTTGGATCGCCGCGGCTTGCTCGTCGTCCAGTGCCGGCGCCTCAGCCGGGCGGAGGTAGAGGCCAAAAGTGAAACGGTCGAAGTCCATGCTCCAGGCTAAGCCCATCTGGACCGGCTGCCGATGAAAGGAAGCGTGGCCAGTCTCGTGCCCGTGGAGTCCATAGGAGTCGGCATCGTCGCGGCGGTCGTCTTCTTCGCCTGGGGCTGGGCGCGGGCGGCACGATTCCGCTCCGAGCGTGGCAAGCCCCCTTGGGCCATACCGCCGACGGTGTGGGGCGCCATCCACGTCGTGCTGTTGCCGATTGGCTGGCTCATGTACTGGGCGGCATCGCGAACCACGAGGGTCGCGGACTTCTCACTCACCCATCGGTCGAACACCACGATCGCCGACACGGCCGAAGACCGCGAGAAGCTCCGGAGGATCCACTTCGAGCTGCCTCTCTTGCGCCCGCCGGAGCAGAATTCCCGCGGCTGGCACCCCGATCCTTTGCACCAGCGGGGCTTCCGTTTCTTCGACGGTCAGCGCTGGACGCGCGATGTCACCGACGATCCCGCACGAAAAGCGGCCGAGGCGGTAGGAGACGCGCGCGCTGATCTCCGGCGGCGTCTTCGAGCGTTGCCCCCGCCCCCGGACTTGGCCCCGTCGTGGCACGTCGACCCACTCGGCAAGGGTCACTACCGTTATTTCGACGGTTGGGCATGGACCGACAAGGTTCACGGGGCCCGTTCGTCCTGATCCTCGCTCCGGGGGGAGGGCTCGAACCTCCAACATCCGGCTCCAAAGGCCGACGTTCTGCCGATTGAACTACCCCGGAAGGAATCCCTCGCTCGCATGTTTACAACAGTAAGGGTCCCGTATTCGCCCCATCGGGTCCTGCATGGCGACCGGCGCGCCGCTCGAGCGCCGGCCCGGGAGGCGCGGACTGCGCCCGCCGATGGGCGGGGCCGGCCCAAGTTCGGCTAGCGTTCAGCCAGCCATGGGATCACTCATCAAGAAGCGCCGCAAGCGAATGCGCAAGAAGAAGCACAAGAAGATGTTGAAGCGCACCCGCTGGCAGCGACGCGCGGCCGGCAAGTAGCTCTGCTCGGGAGTCGCCCGGCAAAGCGCATTCCCGTTTCATCGCCAGGCTGCCGGCAGGGTTGCGAGGCCCTCGTCACCAGTGAGCAGTGCTCGCCGCAGCGACAACGAGGGCTTGCGCGTGCTCAGCCCGCACCGCGCCTTGGAGCTCAACCACGAGGTGCGAGGCCATCTCTGGGTCCCGCTCGAGGTACCACGTGCCCCCGCTTCCCGCAAGCCGTGGCCGAGCGCCCGCGACCGACGAGATCAGGTCTCGCCACCAGGCCAAGCGTGGCTCGACAACGACGGCTGCGGGCTCGAGGTCGTTCCCGTGCTCGCCGCTTGGACCACCGAGCGCGTCCCAGGCCCGGTAGACATCGGGAGTCGCCACGGTCAACGCAGGTGTCACGAGCACTGCCGTGAAGTCCTCGAAACCAAGCGGCTCGACCGACTCCCCGATCCCGCTCACGAGCGCCCTCCCGCCCACGACGCAAAACGGCACGTCTGCGCCCAACCCCGCTGCAACCGCCGGATCGAGAGCTCCCGCCCAGCGGAGCACCGCCGCCGCATCCGAGGATCCGCCTCCGAGGCCTGCGCCGGCTGGGACGCGCTTTCGCAGCCGCACCCGGGCACGCCGGCCAACGGTGGCCAGTGCCCGGACGACGAGGTTCTCCGAGCCCAGCGGGACGGCGCACGGCACCGGATCAGCGGCAACACCCCCTCGCCCGGCCGACAAGGAGCCGTCACCCAGGACCCAGGCCACTTCGTCGACGACCTCGAGACCATCGGCGCCATCTTCGATCTCGAGCTCGTCTGCGAGATCGATCGTCGCCATCTCGGCCGCGAGCAGGTGGTAGCCGTCGTGGCGGACTCCCACGACCCGCAACGCGCGGGTCAGCTTGGCCGTTGCCCGTACGTGATCGATCGGCGGCATGCGACCAGCTTGCCCCACTCCTCGATGCCGAGCTCCTCAGCCCGGCAACGGGCATCGACCCCGGCTGCCTCAAAGGTGGCCTCGTCGACCAGTCCTTCGAGGGAACGACGGAGCATCTTCCTCCGCCCGCCGAAGCCGGCCCGGAGGAGAAGGTCGATCTCCGCGTAGCTCGCCACAACGGGGTCGACCGCCGGAGAGTCGCGGCGCACGAGCTCCACGAGGACCGACTCGACATTGGGACGGGGCAGGAACACCTCCGGCGAAACGCGTCCGACGAGCTCCGCGGTCGCGAAGTAGTCGACCCTCACCGACACGGCGCCGAAGCTCTTCGCGCCTGGCACCGCGACGAGACGTTCGCCTGCCTCTCGCTGGACCATCACGAGCATGCGGCCGATGGCAGGCACGTCACGGAGAAGGTCGAGAACGAGCGGAGTCGCCACGCTGTAGGGCAGGTTGGCCACAAGCACCCAGCGTGGCGCTGTCACGAGCAATCCGGTCCAGTCGCACGACATCGCGTCCGCCTCGACCACCGACACCCCGAGCGGCTCCGCCATCTCCCGAAGGACCGGGATGATGCCCCTGTCCACCTCGACTGCCGTCACGACTGCGCCTGTCGCGGCGAGCGCGACAGTCAAAGAGCCGAGCCCGGCGCCGATCTCGACGACGTGATCTCCGGGACCGACCCGTGCAAGCCGGGCGATGCGTTCGACGGTGTTCGGGTCGGTGACGAAGTGCTGGCCGAGCGCCTTCGAGGGGTGAAGGCCATGTTGGTGGAGGAGGCGAGCAACCTCGCCGCGGCCAGGCGGGCGCCGGAACGGGACGGCCGGAGCGCCACTTGAGGGCTCGACGATCTCAGACTCCGAGCCCGAAGGCCTTCTCGGCGTTCATCCAGCTGATCGCAGCCAAGACTTCGGGCTCGAAGCCCTTCAACTGTCCTACCGCGTTCCCGACGACCGTGACGTTGCTCGGACTGTTGCGATGCCCGCGATGCGGCACCGGCGTGAGGAAAGGCGAGTCGGTCTCGATCAGGAGGCTGTCAAGCGGGCAATGTGTGACGACTTGGCGCAGCTCGACGGCGTTGGCGAAAGTCACGATCCCGCTGAAAGACAGTAGGCCGCCGATCCGAAGACATCGCCTCGCTTCCGCCTCGCCGCCTGTGAAGCAGTGGAAGATAGTCCTCTCGGGCACTCCCTCGTGCTCGAGGATCGAGAACGTGTCGTCCCACGCCTCTCGTGTGTGGATGACGAGCGCGAGGTTGTGGCGATTCGCCAGGCCAACCTGAGCGGCAAAGACATCGCGCTGGACATCTCGCGGTGAGTTGTCGTAGTGGTAGTCGAGCCCGCACTCGCCGATGGCCACGACACGGGACCGACGCAAGCCCTCGCCCGCGGACAGCTCGTCGAGGAACTCGATCACCGAGCCCAGCCCGGCCCTGGCGTCGTGCGGGTGCAGCCCGACCGTTGCCCATACCTCGGCGTCGCGCGCGCCCGGGATTTGTGCGTAACCCGTCGATTGAGCCGGAGCCCGCCCCGAAAGCTCTTTCGCCAGCATCACGGCCCGGCGAGACGATGCAACGTCGGTTCCGACGCACACCACGCGCCCCACTCGCGCGGCGCGGGCCAGCGCGAGGGTCGCGGCCGGATCGGGCTCATCTTGCAGATGGCAGTGGCTGTCGGTCCAGATGGCCGTCGCCTGCGAAGCCTTGACAGGGTATGCCGGTGAGAACGAGGCCTCGGCAACGGGCCCGGGCCCGGCCGGTGCGCTCGTCTCGCGCTGTGCCCGCCGGGCGGTTCCGCGCCGCCGACGCAGCCACGAGCCCTCGTGTTGGTCCCCCTGCCCGGTCTGGTCGCTCGAATCGTCCACGTTGCCTCTTTCGTTCAACTCTCAACGGTACGCCGCGGGAACAGCGGCGCACCCTTTATGACGATGAGGTTCCCCGGGTAGCCCCCCCACCCGAGGCTGCCGTTCTCCCCGGCCGCGCCCGGTTCGTCGGGCCGGCCCGTAAGCCCGATCCGCGCCCAGATCTCGGCTGCCGCGCCCGGCATCACGGGTGACACGAGCACGGCCACGATCCGCAGCGCCTCGAGAGCGTCCCCAAGAGCGGCATCGAGGGCCGGACCGGGCGGCAGCTTCCACGGCTCTGCGCTCTCGAGCTCCGAGTTCGCGGCACGAACGAGGCGCCACGTGGCCTCGAGAGCTTCGTGAGCAGCAAAGCGTTGCCAGGCGTCCCGGCATGCCGCCACCACCTCCGCCGCGACTTCGCTCAGCCGGACACCGGGCGCGGCAGGTTGCGGGGCCGGACCGATCCCTCCGCACTTGCTCCCAACGACCGCCGCGACCCTGGCGAGCAGATTGCCGAGATTGTTCGCAAGGTCGGAGTTGTACCTCGCGATCAGGCCTTCGTAGGTGAAGTCCCCGTCGGAGCCCAGCACGACGTCGCGAACGAGGTGGTAGCGGAGCGCGTCGACCCCGATGTCGGTGGCGAGCTCCACGGGGTCGACCTGGTTCAGCCGCGTCTTGGACATCTTCTCGCCGCCCACGAGCAGCCATCCGTGAACGATGTAGTGAGCTGGTGGGTCGATGCCCGCGGCGAGGCACATCGCCGGCCACCAGACGCAGTGAAACCGGATGATGTCCTTGCCGAGCAGATGGTGAGCCGCCGGCCACCACTTCGCGAAGCG
>PMVZ01000340.1 GCA_003166375.1 Acidimicrobiaceae bacterium
ACGAAGGCTTGCGCCTCCTCGATCGTGACATAGCCGCGAAACTTGGGGCGCTCAAGGACCCCTGCCAGTTCGGCCAGCAGATGCGGACATACAAAGACCTCGAGCCGATCGTCGAGAACAGCTCGCCACAGTGCCGCCGGAGGCCCAGCTGGGGAGATGAGAGCAGAGACCAGGACGGCGGGATCGAGAACGACCCGCTCCACTAAGACGCGGCCTTGGCGGCTTCTCCACGCTCTCGCCGCATGGCTTCGAGCTCCTTGTAGGCCAATGCGAGCGCATCGTCCCCGGTCAGAGCTTCACCAGCGTTGCGTGCCCATACCTCATCCACGATGCTGACTCGGCGCGACTCAAAGTGCTTACGCAGCACGTCCTCGACCACCTCAGCCTCCGAACGGCCGGTCTGGCGTGCCTCGGCACGGGCGGCTTCAAGCAGAGCCTCGTCGACGTCCAGCGTCATCGGTCGCTTCGCCATCTCTCCATGATGCCAGAGGCAGTCAGAGACCATGCCGCCTCATGGTTCCGGTAGAGCCAGGAGGAGGCCTGGGCTGGGAGCACTCGGATTCAGCCGGGCCGCCTGGAAGATCTCATCGAGCCGGTCCGTGAGAGCTTCGTTGATGGCAGGAAAGAGGTGGCCGTAGACGTCCATCGTGACCGTTATCGAGCTGTGACCGAGTCGTTCCTGTATGGCTTTGGGGTGCGCGCCAAGTTCGATAAGGAGGGCGGCGCAGGAGTGCCGTAGGTCGTGAAGTCTCAGATTCGGGGGCAAGTTCGCTGCGTCGATGGCTGGCCGCACGAATCGCTTGAAGAGGAGATCGCGACGGAGGGGACCGCCACGTGGAGCTGTGAAGACGTAGTCGTCGGGATCTAGCGGCCGATCGAGGGTGGCGACGCGATCGGCAAGGTGCGCCCCAAGGTCGTCGCAGAGCGAGCGAGGGATGCCGACGGTTCGGCGAGCGTACGTCTTGGTGGGGCCAACTTCGGTGCGACCGCCGACCACCGTGAGGGCCTCGGAAATCTCCATCGTGCGTTTCATCAGGTTGACGCGCCCGACACGGAGGCCGCACGCCTCGCTCGGGCGAAGGCCGGTCGCGGCTACCAGACGCACCAGCAGGTCATAGGGGGTCCGGGTCGCCCTGGCGAGCGCCTCGACTTGGTCGGCGCTCAGGAAAGTCGGCTCCATCTGCACTGCCTTCGGAAGGCGGAGACCGTCACACGGGTTGCTCTTGATGGCACCGGAGGCCCGCGCCAGTTCAAGGACTTGGCGAAGCACCAAGCGGAGCTTCTGGAGGCTCTTCGCTGCCTGTCCGGCTGCTTGCTTCTCAGCCATGAACCGGCGTACGTCGATCGGCTCGATGCTCGCGATAGGTCGTTTCGCGAAAACTGGGAGTAGGTGGGCATTGAGGACGCGCTGGTAGTCGCCGCGGGTAATGGTTCGGAGATGAACAATCGTGGTCAGGTAGTCGGCCGCCCACTCGCCAAAGGTCACCCGGGCGAGGCGGGGATCGATCCACTCGCCTCGTCGGAGGTCAGCCTCCCGCTCAGCAGCCCACCGACGAGCCTCACTCTTTGTTCGGAGCGTCCGAGCGTGGGACCGCCCAGCGGCATCCCGGTAACGCGCTTCCCATGCGCCGCTCGGCTTCTGCCGCAGTGATGCCATTCTCGCTCCTTTGATCTCTATTCGGCACGGCGGGATGGTCACCCGCGAGCATTGGCTCTTCGAGACGGCGACCACAGACGTACCGAGGGACAGTCCTGCGAAACCTCTCGACAGGTGTTCTCGAACGTCGCGTGGCTCCCGACAAGCGTCCGTCGAGATTGCGTGTAGGTCCGCCGCGGAGTGCGGATTCGAGATACATGGCCGACCAAGAGGCGGGTCGGCGACGCCGGTTTCGACGGTACTACTCCCCAGACTCGTTGTGAACTACGCCGATCGAGAGGGTGCGACTCGATTGCGGTCAAGCCAGGCCGTTATCTCGGCCGGGTCGAAGCGGACCAACCATCCGACCTTCAAGTAGGGCACCCTTCGTTCGGCGATGAGCCGGCGGATGTGGCGGATGCTCACCCCCAGCCGCTCGGCGAGCTGGTCAATGGTGAGAAGTTGTGGCAGGGCGTCGGGATTGGCCATTGGTCTCCTTGAGCGTCGTGGTGTTGGTTGCGAACGAGACCGGCGCCGACAAGGTGTCAGACGGTGACGAGCCTCTACCTAATACGCACTGGGCGTTCCAGGCTATTGCCGCGCACCCCACCCAGACCCTGGCTCACCACCAGAACGCGGCCGTACCAAGTCGATCAGCCAAATTCAATAACATTCACCCTCCTTCACCAGTATTAACCTGTATCTACTAACTGCTCACCCACCCACATCCTCACCCATTCCTCCGCATTCTCCCCTCAATCAACCCCACTCCACTCATTCCCTCTTCCCCCATCAACCCTCCATCCTCCCACTTCACACCCTCCATCCACTCTCTCCATCTTCCCATTCCAAGACCTTCCCATTCACCATCACTTACCTTCCTTGACCTTCCTCTACCCAACACCAAACAACCCCTTTACTTCACCTCCATTCCTGCTATAACCACAAACCAAGAGGAACACGTTTGCAACTTCCAGTTGGCGGAGGGGGTGTGTGCGTGGCGTGGATGCGGATGATGGGAGCCGACTCCGTCGACTACCACGAGCACACCGTCGCCGGCCGCGGCGATGACCCGGTCGCCGCCTCGGCCGAGTACTACGCCTCGCGAGGCGAGACTCCGATGTCCTGGGGCGGTTCCGGACGTGGGCTGCTCGGCCTGGAGGGCAAGGTCGACCTCGCTGACTACCGGGCCGTGTTCGGCATCGGTGGCGCCCATGACCCCCGTACCGGTCGGCGTCTCGTCGGCTGCCTGCGTCCCGGTCTGGAGCTCGTGGTTTCACCTCACAAGTCGGTCGCCGAACTCGGAGTGATCGGTCACGCCGAGGACATGCACGAGATCGTCGACGCCGAGCGCGACGCCACCCTCGAGTACCTGGACCGCCTTGTCGTCGAACGGGGTGGCAGGCGGGGACGCGCCCAGACCCGCGTCGCTACCGGCGGTCTCACCTGGGCGACCTCCAGGCATGCGACGACCCGGGCCGGCGATCCCCAGGTCCACGACCACGTCCTGATCGCGAATGCCGTGCTGATGCGAGATGCTCGCGGAGGGTGGAAGGGCGCCGACACGGCGTTCTTGCGCGACCACCTCCACGCGGCGACAGCGGTCGGTCGGATGGTTGGCGCTGCCAAGGCAGTCGAGCTCGGGTACGGGATCGTCGCCGACCCGGGCCCGTCCGGACGCCTCGGAGGCTGGGCGATCGCCGGCATCCCGGACGAGGTCTGCGAGCTGCACTCGACCCGCTCTGCTCAGATCACAGCCTCGGTCGGACCCGATGCCTCGTATGCGTCACGTTCGGTCGCGGCCCGGGCCACCCGGGACCGCAAGGCGGAGGTCCGCGTCGAGGACCTGTTGACCCGGTGGCAGGACGAGCTGACTGTTGCTGGTCATCCCCCGGCCGATCTCGTCGCCGCGATCGAGGCGGCAGGTTCCTCATATCAGCTTCCGGTGGCCGACCTCGAGGAGCTCGCCGGCGAGCTGCTCGCCCCGGGTGGGCGCCTGGCGAATGAGAAGACCTTCACCCGCGGCGACGTGATCATCGCCGCCGCCCCTCATCTTCACGGCCTGTCCCTTTCTGTGCTCGACCAGGCTGTCGAGACGGTCCTCGCCCACAGTTACGCGGTCGCCCTGCCGGTCGTCACGGGCAGCAGAGAGCCAGTGTGGACAGCACGGTGTGTCCTCGCCGACGAGGAGCGCATCGCAACCCTGGCCGAGGCACTGACCGGCGATGAAGGGCCGAAGGTTGAGGAGCAGGCCGCGCTCGATGCTGTCACCCGCCTTGAGGAGCGTCTTGGTGTCCCGCTCACCACCACCCAGCAAGAGGTGGCAATTGGCCTGCTGGTGAGTGGGCACCATCTCGATCTCGTCAAGGGCGTGGCCGGGTCTGGCAAGACGACGACGCTGGCCGCGGTCCGCGACGGTTTCGAGAGCGCCGGCTACAGCGTGCTCGGCGCCGCCACTTCGGGACAGGCAGCAAGGAACCTCGGAGAGGGCGCCGGGATCGAGTCGCGCACCGTCGCCTCGCTCGCCTGGCGACTGGAGCACAACACCTTGGAGCTCTCCGACCGGCACGTGCTGATCCTCGACGAGGGAGCCATGACATCAGATGTAGACCTCGCCCGGCTCCTCACCGCCGTCGAGCGATCGGGCGCAAAGCTGATCGTCGTCGGGGACGACCGCCAGCTCGGCTCCATCGGCCCTGGTGGCGCGCTCACTGCACTTGCTGAACGCCATCCCGAACATCTCTGGGCTCTCACCGACAACCTGCGCCAGAACGACCCCGCCGAAGCTGTCGCGCTCGGTGAACTCCGAGACGGCGACATAGCCGCTGCCGTCGGCTGGTATGCCCGCAACGGCCGGGTCCATCCCGTGCCCGACCGCCGGCGAGCGGTGATCGGCATGATCCGTGCCTGGGCGGCCGACATCGACGCCGGGCACGAGCCCCTCCTTCTCGCCTACCGACGCGACAACGTCGAGGCGCTCAACCGCGTTGCCCGAGACCTCTGGGAACGTTCCGGGAGGCTCAGCGGCCCCGAGCTCACCGCTCCCGGAGGGCACACCTACCGGTTCGGGGACCAGGTCATCACCCTTGCCCCCGGACCAAAGGGCGCCTGGGTCACCTCACAAGCTGCGCGGGTCACCGCCGTCGACCCCGAGGCCCA
>PMVZ01000039.1 GCA_003166375.1 Acidimicrobiaceae bacterium
GCCTTCTACGGCTGTTGGCCGCCTCCACCAAGATCCGGGCCCTGGCGGCCAACAGCCGTAGAAGGCCGGCACCTACAAGTTCGCGGCCAGGTCCACCTGGAGCTGGACGGTTAGCACCTCGGCGAGCCCACCTGGTGCTGCCAAGTAGGAAACGACCGCTGGGGTGGCGGCGCCAGCCCGACGCCGAGCCCTAGTTGAGCCAAGCGGCTTCAGCTGGCCTTTAGTCGCGTCCGGGCCGGTCTGTGCCGACTGGGCCGTGCCGGCGACGCTTGTCCATTCCGGATCCCTCCGAACAAGAGCTCCAGTACCCACTCGTAATTGCGAACGGGAGCCGAGTGCAGCACCCGCTGACGAGTGCTTGCGTCGTCGGCGAGCACGATCCCAAGCAGAAGAGATTTGGCGTCCTTCCGACAGACTCGCGACTAGGACTTCGTTTGAGCGCTACAGCTCACCTGTAGCAGCAACATCGCTAGGAGTCGTGGTTGTGGCCCTGGATCTACATCGAGCCACCTCAGCCGAGCTGGTTCTCGCTTACGGGTGACAGCTGAGGGTGAAAGAGAGGGTGAAAGCGAGGGTGATTCAGGGTGAAAGTGAGGGTGACCTGACTTTTCCGGGGGTGACCGGAGGGTGATTTTCACGCATTTCGCTTCATTTCAAACGGCGGATATCGATGCTAAATGGGCAAGTCAGATCGTGATAACCGCGACACACGAGCGGGAACCCACGGAACGCGGAGTCTCATGTCCAGGGCGTAAGGAGCGGACAGTGACAGGAATCTTTGGAAACGGACCATCGCCGACAGCCGAGTCCGCCACAGCGACGACACGAGTCCTATGGGCCCAGCTGAGCCCGGCGACCAGCCCACCGGAACGCTCCGGCGGCGCCGCCGCCTACGACCCGTGCATCGACCAGGTGCTCGTCTTCCGCGGTCAAGCCTGCTCGAGCACCTATGAGCCACCTATCGTCTCGGTCCCCCGCCTGGCAGCAGGCCTGCACGCCGGGAACACCCTCGTTGGTCATCGAGTCAAGTGCCCTCCGCCGAGGCTCATGGCGACATCACGGTTCTGGGCTCCAAGATGACCGACTCTCAGGAACGTGGGTCGATTCGGGTTCGGAGCTGGGACCTCGCGCGGAACCTGCTAGCGAAGGTCACGGTCACGACCAGGCAACTGTTCACCGTTCTTCTCGCCACCGCCTTGAGCTTCGCCGTACTGAACGCGCTGGCCCTCGGGCCGGCAAGTGCGAGCACGAACGGCGCGATCCTTTTCGTCCATTCCTTCACTCAGAACTCGCTCTCGGCTGACAGCGTCGGCGCGACGACCGCACGCGGCGCCGTAGAACTTCCCACGGTGCCGTCAGGTACCAACGTCACTTGCCTGACTGTCGCCGGCGGAAGCGGAACTCCTGCAAGTTGTTCGGGCGCAAGCGATGCAGCTGGATCGGGGGTGCTGCAACTTACCGCAGACTCAGGCGGCCAAGAAGGTGCCCTGTTCTCGACCTTGGGGCTCCCGACCTCTAACGGTCTCGACGTGACCTTCGACTCCTACCAGTACCAGCCGTCGGGCACGGGCGCCGACGGCGTTGCCTTTGTTGTCGCCGGCGTCAATCCTTCCACCCTGGCCGACCCCTCAGCGGCTGGGAATCCGGGAGGCTCTCTCGGCTACGCCCCCGTCGCGGGCACTAGCGATGGGCTCTCCTACGGCTACCTCGGCATGGGCATGGACGTATACGGCAACTACTCGACCGCGGGAGTCGACGGGACCGGATGCACCGACCCGGCCTACATCGCTACCGGTGGGGCGAATGTTCCGGGGCAGGTACTGGTGCGTGGCCCCGGCAACCTTCTTGCCGGTTACTGCGCTTTGGCCAGTACCGCCACTTCGACCGGCTCGGCCGCGTTGGCTCTCACCTCGACCACGCGCGCCGGGTCGCTGATCCCCGTCGAGGTGGCCGTGAACCCGACCGCGAGCTCGATCACCACGAACTCCGGCCTCTCGGTTGGTGCCGGCGACTGGGAGATCGCATTCACCCCTATCGGAGGTTCTCAAAAGACGCTCTCTGGGACACTCCCCTCGGCATCGGCCTACGACCCGGCCTCTTGGCTCGGCGCCGGTGGGATCCCCAAGGACATCGCGTTCGGTTGGGTCGCATCGACCGGCGGCTCCGAGGACTACCACGCCGTCTCGAATGTGGAGGTGCAAACGTTCACCGCGATACCGGTCCTCGACGCCGCTTCGAACGAGTACGGCACCCCCCCGCAGGGAAATCCCGTCACTTACGTCGACGCTCCGACCGTCGACTCGTCCGGTTCGACGGAAAGCCAGGCCGTGACGGTGACCGACACCCTCCCGACCGGCGTGACTCCGACCAGTGGCGGAGGATCCGGCTGGAGCTGCTCGGCACCATCGGGCCAGACGATCAGCTGCACTACCTCCACCTCCGGGCCTTGGACGGCCGGCACGACGCTCCCGTCGGTGTACATCAACGGCGTCGTAATCAGTGCTAGCGAGACTCAAGGTGAACTGAGCGGCACCACCAGCGGCAACTACGTCCTGATGTCGTCGTCGGACGCCAACCCGGTCACCACGTACAGCTCCACTCAACAGACCGAGCCTTCTGCTCCTACGGTCACCTCGGTCTCGCCCACCAGTGGGCCGATCGCTGGCGGGGGCTCGGTGACGGTGACGGGGACCAACCTGAGCCTGGCGACGCAGGTCGAGATCGGCACGGCCGCCCAGATCGCAGCGGGAGTTGGCACCGCGTTGCCCCTCTGCGCGAGCGGCGCGGCGGCGGGATGCTTCACCGAATCGGGCAGTCAGGTCTCGATCTCTTCGATGCCCGCAGAGCCGGCCGGCACCGACGGGGTCTACGTGACCACCGAGGGCGAGTCTGCCTCCGCGGCCAACTACACCTACGATGGTGGTGGCGGTGGGCCCACTCCGCCCACCGCTCAGACGGTCACGTTCACCTCGCAGCCTCCTGCGGCGCCCACAGTGGGCGGCACCTACACGATCAGCGCCACTGCACCGGGCGGGCCGGTGAGCTTCAGTCTCGACGCCTCCTCCTCGGGTTGTTCGCTCGGTGGGGCGGTCGTGACGTTCACCGGTTTCGGTACCTGCACAATCGACGCCAGCACCCCGGCCAACACCGACTACCTCGCCGCCACGGCCAGTCAGAGCATCGTCATCAGCCAGCTCTCGGGCGGAGCGGGACTCGGTTCGATAGCAAGTGTGACGGCCACAGCCGGAGACGGCCAGGTTCTCGTGTCGTGGTCCGCACCGTCGAATGTCTCCAAGTTCAAGAACGTCTCCTACGCGGTGACGGCATCACCGGGCGGGGCGAGCTGTGATAGCACCGGAACATTGAGCTGCCTCGTCACAGGCATCTCTGACTCGGTGAGTTACACCTTCATGGTGACCGCCAGTTCGAACGATCCGACGTCCTCCTCGATAACCTCGTCCGCCTCGTCGCCCGTAACGCCAACCGATGCCCCGTTCCAAAATGGCACGACCACTTTGGAGCTGAGCCCCGGCAGCGCCGATGTCATCCAGTCCGGCAGTTCAACGACCAAGGTCGGGGTCACAATGAGGGGCGACTCGGTGATCGCCACCGGACAGGGTCTCCAGGTGGTAATCGCCGCCAGTGCCACCACGGGCAAGGGGACCAAAGCCACAGTGGTGCTGATAACCGGAGGCACGGCGTGGTTCTCAGGATCCGGCTTCCTTCGTGGCTCTGTCGTTGCCGTCTATGCCTTCTCCCGGGCTACCCTGCTCGGGACTGGCGTCGTCAAGTCAAACGGCAAATTCTCGGCCACGTTACGGCTACCCGCAGGCTTGGCGATCGGATCCCACACGATTCAGCTGCAGGGCTTTGCGACCTCCGACAAGAGGCTGGCCGTTGCGATAGGAGTCGCTGTACGTAAGCAGGTGACCCAGTCCATCGTGATCGGCAACTTCGGAGTTTGCTCTCCGAGCCTCACCGCCTCGATGAAGACCCAACTGAGCAACCTCTCGGCCACGATCAAGGCTCAGAGAGCATCCTCGGTGGTCATCACCGGTTACACCTACAGCACCGGTGGATGCGCCAAGACACTCAGCCACACCCAGGCGGCCGCGGCTGCCAACTACCTCCTGGCTGGCCTGAAGCACCTGGGCTACAAGGGAGCCCCTCGAATGGTCATCCGGGTCGGAAGAGCAACCAGCCAGGCGCTCAGTCGACGCGTGACAGTGGCAGTGACCCTCGGCTAGTCATCGATGAGACGACCTGCGGTTGAAGGTGTTGCCGGCACCGAACGCAACGTCGCGTCCGCCACGGCGCCTGAGAGCGGCACTGGACAGCAACCAGCACTCGGCCCCGCTCCGCGGGAGTGGTGGTTGCAGGGGGTGATCGCTGCGGCGGTGATCGCGTATGCCATCTCAACCTTTGTCGTCCATCGTGGCCCAAGTGGCTACGACACGACCTGGGACGGATGGGTTTACAACATCGCCCAAATGCTGCCTGTCATACCTGTGCTCATGCGCGTGCGGCGTTCGCCCGAGCTGCGCTCGGCCTGGTTGGCGATGGCGATCGGGATCACCCTGATCGTGGTCGGAGACCTCGTCTACACCTACCACGACCAGAACCTAAAGCCGATCCCCGAGCCCGCACCGTGCGACGCCGTCTATCTGTTGGCATACGCCACTTTGATCGTGGGCGTGGCCCTTTTGACCCAGTCGTCGTTCGGACGCGTGCATGTAAGTGTTCGCCTCGACGGCGCCATCTCAGGACTGGCTATTGGCGCCGTTGTCGGGATGATCTGGTTCGGACCCCTTTTGCATGCGAGCGGCCGTCCTTTAGAGATGGCGGTATACCTCGCCTATCCCTCGTGCGATCTCGCGCTCATCGTGTTGTTGGCGGCAGGGCTCGCGCCGCATCGCTACAGGCCCAACTGGTCCACCGTCCTTTTGATGTCCGGTGTCGCGTGGTTCGTGGTCGGCGACGTGATCACCTTGAACCGCGTGGCCGACAACACCTACGCGTCCGGGACGCCCCTCGACGCGACATGGCCCATAGGCCTTTTCTTCGTCGGGCTGGCGGCCTCGATGCGCGACCGCCGCCGCTCGGCCGGTCCACGTGTACCCGCCAGTTCGCCGGCGGGCGTAAGCGTCGTGCCGATGCTGTTCGCACTCGTGTCGCTCGCCGTGCTCGTCGCCTCCCTTTCGCGACACGACTCGCCGGTGGTGGCGTCGATGGCCATCGCCGCCCTCGCCCTCGTGATCTGTCGCATGTGGATGACGCTCGGCGAGGTACGCCACTCGGTGACCAACTACCAGGATGCTCGTACCGACTATCTGACCGGCCTTCCGAACCGGCGGGCCTTTCTCGAGCACCTGGGGGCGGCATTCCCGTCCGGGCAAGCCAACTCCGTCGACGCCGGAGTGTTGTTGGCTGATCTCAAGGACTTCAAAGCAATCAA
>PMVZ01000109.1 GCA_003166375.1 Acidimicrobiaceae bacterium
AGTAAGTTCGGTCTAGGACAGGTGCCGAGGCACCTTGAGGTGATCGCAGGCCTAGCCAACGTGATCGAGTTGACGGGCGGTGAGGTCCCGGACCTCGGCGTAGCGTTCGCGGACCCATGGTGTCGGGTCCGCCTCGAAGTTGGCACCACCCTCGACCAGCCAGACCGGGGGTGCCTCCGCTCCGGTCCACACCCAGGCGGCCTGGCGAGCCGCTCCGTCGGCAACGTACTCACCCTCGGGTGCTGCAACGACCGGGCGACCGAGGATGGCCGGGGCGATCCGCCGCACCGCCTCCGAGCGGCTGCCTCCGCCGATCAGGACGACCCTGGAGATCTCGACGCCCTGTCCGACGAGCGCGTCCAGCCCGTCGGCCAACAGGCAGAGCATGCCTTCTACTGCCGCCCGGGCGAAATAGCCGGGCGTGGCGGTAGCCAGGCGCAGTCCGTGGACGGCACCGGTCGAGTCCGGGCGGTTCGGCGTCCGCTCGCCCTCGAGGTAGGGGACGAGAACGAGGCCTCCACAGCCGGCCGGCGCGCCGAGGGCCAGCCGGGAAAGCTCGGCGTGGTCGACACCGAGTAGCGCGCACGCCGCGTCGAGCACGCGGGCGGCGTTGAGTGTGCATACCAGCGGCAAGAAGCGGCCGGTCGCGTCGGCGAACCCGGCCACGAACCCGCTCGGGTCCGCTGTGGGACGCTCAGCCACGGCGAACACCGTGCCGGAGGTGCCGATGGATATCACCGCGTCGCCCGGTCCTGCGCCGATGCCGAGCGCGGCGGCGGCATTGTCCCCGGTTCCCGGCCCGAGCAACGTGCCCGCGGGCGTCGCGCCAGCTCTCTCGAAGGGTCCGAGCACCCGAGGGAGGAGCGCGCTGTGGCCGAGACCGCGCGCGAACAGGTCAGGACGGTACGCGTTCGTGGCCGGCGACCAGTACCCGGTGCCGCTGGCGTCGCCCCGGTCGGTGACCAACCTCTCGAGGACATCGCCGCTCGTCGGCTGTTGGCCGGCCGGCCCGTAGCCCGAGAGCCGCCAGGTGAGCCAGTCGTGCGGCAGACAGACAGCGGCAACCCGCTTGGCGGAGTCCGGCTCGTTCTCGGCCAGCCAGCGGAGCTTGGTGACGGTGAAGGCCGCGACCGGCACGGTCCCGACCGCTTGGGCCCAGGCCCGCCGGCCCGTTTCGCCGGGGCCG
The DNA here is from genome assembly GCA_003166375.1 of Acidimicrobiaceae bacterium. Classification (GTDB taxonomy): domain Bacteria; phylum Actinomycetota; class Acidimicrobiia; order Acidimicrobiales; family Bog-793; genus Fen-455. The sequence goes on from PMVZ01000109.1 coordinate 1,187, forward strand.
AGCTCGGCCACGAGCTCGTCGGCGGCCGCAGCGGAGCGCGTGTCGTTCCACAACAGAGCCGGACGGACGACTGCCCCCTTCTCGTCGAGACAGACCATCCCGTGCTGCTGCGCGCCAACGGCGATCGCCGCCACGTCCTCCAGCCCTCCGGCCTCGTCGATGGCCACCTGCAGCGCGGACCACCAAGCGGCCGGGTCGACCTCGCTGCCCTCAGGATGCGAAGCGCGCCCCTGGCGCAGCAGGGCACCGGTGTCGAGATCGCGCACCACGACCTTGCACGACTGGGTCGAGGAGTCGACCCCGGCGACACGCGTCATCAATACCACCTCCACAAAAGGGGCTTCGCCCCACCTCAACGAGTCGTTCCAACCGATTCCACCGAAGACGGTAGCTGGGACCCGGCCTCACGGAAAGCTATGTGGAGCCTCCGCTGCCGCCCAGGCCTGCGCCAAGGCCCGGAGCAGGCCAGGCACGACCGATAGGCTCGGCCAGCCTGTGGACGCAACCCCGTCCTCAAAGTAACTTCTCGACCGAAGTGCTGCTGTTCTCGACCGGCGCGCATTGCCGGCCCGGACCGGCATTCACACCGCCCCGCTGGGGCGGTGACGAGCGAAGGAAGCGCCAAATGGAGTTCCTCAACGAGCACGTGGCGGTAACCGGAGCGAGCGGGGGCATCGGACGGGTCCTGTGTGAGCACCTCACGGGCCTGGGGCTGACCGTCTTCGGCCTCGACCTCGTGAGGGACCCCGACCCTCCGCCCGGGGTGCGCTCCCTGCCGGTCGACCTCACCGTGGCCTCGAGCGTCGACGAGGCGGTCGCCTCGGTCTATGAGCTCGCCTCGGGGCCCGTCGACCTCATCTGCTGTGCCGGCATCGTGGAGAACAACGTGCCGGCCGAGGAGATGTCGATCGAGCAGTTCGACGCCGTAGTGGCGGTGAACCTGCGCGGCGTCTTCCTCAGCTGCCGTGGCTTCGGTCGCCGGCTGCTGGCACATGGCGGGGGGAGCATTGTGAACGTCGCCTCGATGTCGGGAAACTGCATCGTGAACTTCCCGCAGCGCCAGTGCGCCTACAACGCCTCGAAGGCGGCGGTCACTGCCCTCACGAGGTCCCTCGCCGTGGAGTGGGGGCCCCGGGGGGTCCGCGTGAACGCCATCTCCCCCGGCTATGTCAGCACGCCGCTGCTCAGCTTGAAGACGCACCTGTTCGAGCAGTGGAAGGCCGGGATCGTCCTCGGCCGCTTCGCCGAGTCCGTCGAGATCGCCCGGGCGGTGGCCTTCCTGCTGAGCACCGACTCCAGCTACTGCTGCGGGACCGAGCTGGTCATCGACGGGGGATACAGCCTCCGCTGAGCAACTTACGGCGACTCGTTTCATCCGACGGCCTCCACGGTAGGGTCTCATCATGAGACAGCCACAGGCGGCAACCGCGTCCGGCGTCCACATTGGCTTCACAGCGTCCGCTCGATGAGAGCCGTCGTCTATGACGCCCCGCGGCAGTTCGAGGTACGGACGGTTCCGACACCGGAGCCTGGCGTGGGAGAGGTCCGACTCGCCGTCGAGATGGCCGGCATGTGCGGGACCGACCTCCATATCCATGACGGGGGCTTCTTCTCGAAGTACCCGCTGACGCCCGGCCACGAGATCGTCGGTCGCGTCGACTCGGTCGGGGATGCGGTCGACGGTCTCGCGGTCGGTCAGCGGGTCGCCGCCGACAACACCGTGCTCTGCGGCCACTGTCGGTCCTGCCGGCGCGACGAGCCGCTGTTCTGCCGCAACTTCTACTCACTGGGCGTGAACGGGCCGGGAGCATTCGCCGAGTACGTCATCGTGCATGCAGAGAAATGCTTCCCGGCCGACGACCTGAACCTGAGCGTGGCGGTGATGACCGAGCCGACGGCGTGCGCCATCCACGGAATGGACGTGCTCGACCTGCGACCAGGCTCGGACGTGCTGGTGTTCGGAGCGGGCCCGACCGGCCTGGTACTGGCGCAACTGCTCGTGCACGGCGGGGCGGCCCGGGTCACCGTGGCGGCCCCGACGGAGTTCAAGCTGGCTCTGGCTCGCGGCTACGGGGTCGACACGACAGTGCAGATCGACCGGGCGAACCCGGGCGCTTCGCTCGCCGTGCTGAGCGACAACGCGCCGGACGGCTACGACGCCGTCGTCGAGGCGACCGGGGCGGTTGCGGTCGGCGAGCTGTGCTTGCCGCTCACCCGCGATGGTGGCACTGTCCTTATCTACGGGATGGCCGACGAGAAGGCCGTTCTGTCAGTTCATCCCTACGAGATCTTCCGTCGCGAGCTCACGGTGAAGGGCTCTTTCGCTCAGACTCATTGTTTCGACCGCGCTCTCGGTGTGCTCCGGTCTGGTCGCGTGCAGACGGAGGGCATCGTCACCCACCAGTTCCATCTTGACGCCTACGACCGCGCCCTCGAGACGTTGCGAAACGATCCGTCCTGCATGAAGGCGGTGATCGTCCCTGGAGCGATCGGGACCTCGCGCACGAATGCGAGGACCGCGTAGCACCCTGAGAACTGGCGCGCCGACAGGGTCTAGCCGACAGGGTCTAGGTGTTCTGTTCCAAGGAGAGCCGGTCTTCCTGAGCCAGTCGGTCGGGCTCGGGCACGGCCCCCTGCTCACGGCGCGGCGGGCTCGGGCACCTGAGCAGTTGTGTCACGTGGAGCTAGTCTCTAAATATGCTCTGGCCAGGAAGGACCTGAATAGCGATGCTGCAGATGTCAAACAAAGCAGCCGTGCTTTACGGCATAGGTGATCTCCGGATAGAGGACCGGCCTGTGCCTGTTCCAGGTCCCCGGCAGGTCCTCGTCGAGGTGGCGTCGGTCGGCATCTGCGGATCAGACGTCCACTACTACGAGCACGGTCGGATCGGGGATTTTGTAGTGAGTGCACCCATGGTGCTCGGTCACGAGGCCTCCGGGGTCGTCGTCGGCAGAGGGGACTCAGCGCGACAACACGAGCTCGGGCAGCGAGTCGCCCTCGAGCCCGGCGTGCCATGCGGTTCGTGTCGGGAGTGCCGGACCGGCCACTACAACCTCTGTCGGGACGTGGTCTTCTTCGCCACGCCGCCAGTCGACGGCGCGCTCGCCCGCTACGTGACTATCCACGAGGATTTCGCGTTCGGGCTACCCGACCATGTCACCGATGACGCCGGCGCTCTTTGTGAGCCGCTCTCGGTCGGACTATGGGCTTGCCGCAAGGCGGGGATCACAGTCGGGACCCGCGTCGCGATCGCTGGCGCTGGGCCGATCGGTGCCGCAGTCGCCCTCGTCGCCCTGGCTTCTGGAGCGACAGAGGTCATCATCAGCGACCCGGTGCCCGCGCGTCGGGCGCGCCTTGTCAAGCTCGGCGCGACGTCCGTCGTGGACACCTCGTCGTCGAGCCTCGCGGAAGAGGCGGTGGACGCGGACGTCTTCATCGATTGCTCGGGCTCGCCAGCTGCGATCCTCGATGGCATCCGGTGCGTACGCCCGGCGGGAGCTGCAGTGCTCGTCGGAATGTGCCCATCTTCTGAGGTGTCCTTTCCCATTTCCGCCGTTCAGAACAGAGAGATCCGCGTGACCGGCACGTTTCGTTACGCGAACACTTATCCTGAGGCGATCGCGCTCATCGCATCAGGCGCGATCGATCTCGAAGGGCTCGTCGATGCACGGTTCTCACTCGAGTCGAGCGAGGAAGCACTCACCGCCGCGCGTCGCGATCCCTCGGTCCTGAAGCCGCTCGTCCGGGTGGCTTCATCCTGAGCGCCGGCCCCGGCGCTGGGCTCGAAATGGCGGTTCTGAGGAAGAGCTCGAGCGAACCACGGCGGTGGACCCGAAGCCTGGCGGGCTCGTCGGGACCGAGTCGAGCACCCATGAACGCGCAAAGGCTTCGATCGACGTGATTTGGAACGGCATCTGATTCGGATGCGTGCCGGCTGATCTGGGGAAGGGACACGACGTGGCTACATATGGCGGCATCGAGCTCGGAGGGACGAAGTGCGTCTGCGCGGTGGGCGACGGTTCCGACGACGCTTGGGCCGAAACGGTCATCCCCACGACCGATCCGGAGACAACGACCAAGTCGGCCATCGACTGGTTCCGCGATGTACAGAGGAGGTCGGGCTCACTGGTGTCGATGGGAGTTGCAAGCTTTGGTCCCCTTGATCGTGAGACCGGCGCCATCGCCCAGGCAACCCCGAAGACCGCGTGGCGGGGTTGGCCCGTTCGCGCGAAGTTCGAACAGGCTCTCGGCGTGCCTGTGCAGCTTGACACCGACGTCAACGGATCCGCGCTCGCGGAGCGGGCCTGGGGTGCCGCTCAGGGATGCTCTGACGTGCTGTACGTCACAATCGGCACGGGGATCGGCGTGGGGGCGATAGTAAACGGGGCAGTGGTTCACGGACGTTCGCATCCCGAGATGGGGCACATGCGGCTTCCCCAGCATTCAACTGATCGCCAGCCGGGTGCTCCCGAACAGCTGTGGGCCGGGAGCTGCACCTTCCACGGCAATTGTTGGGAAGGCCTGGCATCCGGCACCGCAAGAGCACGGCGGGCAGCGCTCTGGGCTCGAGCCGATCTGGAGCCGCCCGACGCGCATGTGTTGGAGACCGAGTACATCGCCCTTGGCCTCGTGAACCTCATCTCCGCGTATCGTCCCGAGCGCGTCGTCCTGAGTGGAGGCGTAATGCGTGAGGTCGGTCTCTTGCCCAGCATCCGGAAGAGGACACGCGAACTGCTCGACGAGAGGTACTTCCCGGAGGCAAGTCGAATGGAGGAGCTTGTGGTCGCGCCCGGGCTCGGGGACGCCGCCGGAGTTGTCGGCGCCATATTGCTGGCAGCGGAACTGAGACCCGGGTATCTGCACAGCCGTCCGGTCGGCCGTTTGGCAAGTCAGATACGAGCACGGTTGACAACGACCTAGGGATCGTCGAGCCGTTCGCGAAGGAACTGCTCGGGAGCTGACCAGGAGGAGCGCTTGAGGTTCGGGCTTGTAGGTACGGGATATTGGGCCCGGGTGACGCACGGCGCCGTGTTGGCGCGTGAGCCCGGGGTTGACTTTGCAGCTGTCTGGGGACGCGACGCCGACAAGGCGGCGGCTCTCGGCGAGGAGTTCGGCATCGACGCGTACACGGACTTCACCGAGTTCCTGAGCCACGTGGACGCGGTGGCGTTCGCCGTGCCGCCGGACGTCCAAGCCGAGCTCGGTGCCCGGGCCGCCGGGGCAGGCAAGCATCTGCTCCTCGACAAGCCGATCGCGACCTCCGTCGCCGACGCGCAGCGCCTGGTCGAGGCGGTCGATCGCGCTGGCGTCTCCACGGTGGTCTTCTTCACCGCACGCTTTGCCGAGACCAACCGTCAATGGCTGGAGACTGTGGGCGGAGGTGCCTGGGAGGGCGCCTGGGCACGCTGGATCGTGTCGGCATTCGCTCCCGACAGCCCCTACGCCAACTCACCATGGAGACGGGAGAAGGGTGCTCTTTGGGACGTCGGTCCGCACGTCCTGTCCGTGCTGACCGCGGCGCTCGGTCGCGTCGAAGCCGTGACAGCGGACGGCGGGACGGGCGATCTCGTCCATCTCATCTTCCACCACGCCAACGGGGCCACGAGCACCGCCACGTTGACGCTCAACGCTCCTTCAGGCGCGATCAACGTGGAGCTCTCCCTCTGGGGACCGAGCGGACTGGCGACCATGCCACACGGTGGCTCGACCGCAGAGGACGCGTATGGGGTCGCGTTGAGGGAGCTGCTGAGCAATGTCGCAGCCGGCGAGCGCTCGCACCCTTGTGACGTGCATTTCGGCGCTTCGGTGGTGAGAACGCTCGCCGACGCCGAACAGCAGATCGCCTCGAGGCGCCGTTCTGGACACTCGTGACGCCGATTAGCCAACAGACAGAGCGGCGCGCCCGTGGGGGCGACGGGCACATTGGCGAGAAGCGGAGCCACTAGCACGATGATTCTCGGTACCCAGTACTACCGACCGCCCTTCCCAGAGCGTGAGCTGTGGCGGAGCGACCTAGCCGGCATGGCGGCGGCCGGGCTGGACACGGTCCAGCTCTGGGCCTGCTGGGGATGGATCGAGCCAGAGCCCGGACGCTACCGATTCGAGGACTACGACGAGCTCCTGGAGGCGGCGGCCGCTGTCGGTCTTCGTGTGGTGATCAGCACGATCGCCGAGATCCAGCCGTTCTGGATCCACCGTGAGCTCCCAGGTGCACACCTGGTCGACCATATGGGCCACGCCGTCCGCTCCTCGCCGAGGAGGGAGTGCAACGTGGGTCTCACGCCCGGAGCCTGCTTCGACCACCCCGATTTGCGGGAGCGAATGGGCGCGTTCCTCACGGCGCTCGGTTGCCGCTACTCGAGCTCGGAAACGCTCGTTGCGTGGGACTGCTGGAACGAGACGCGGTGGGCCGTCCACGGGGACGGTTACCTCTGCCATTGCGACGCGACGGTGGAGTCCTTCCGGAGATGGCTCGCGGCGCGTTACGGCGACCTTGACGGGCTCGGCGCGGCCTGGCACCGACGCTATGCCTCGTGGGAGGACGTGGTCCCGGGCAAGCAGCCTGGTCGTCCCTACACCGACCTCGTGGAGTTCGAGGCGTTCCTCACCTTCCGTGCAGCCGGGCATGCGGCCTTCCGGGCCGAGTGCCTGCGTCGGTCCGACCCGAACCACCCGGTCCTCGCTCACTGCGGCAAGCCGGCCGTCTACTCGAGCGGGATGGACTACGAGCAGGCGGTGTCGCGCGGGAACGACTTCGACCTGGCCGAGGTCCTCGACGGCTTCGGGTGCTCGCACTTTCCTGCCTGGGAGAAGATCTCGACAAGCGAGCTGGGAACGCGTATCGAGGCGACCCGTTCCGCGACCGGCAACAAGCCGGCCTGGGTGTCGGAGCTCCAGGGCGGGCGCTCCTGCGCCGGTTTCGGGGTGTGGCCCGTCGTCGATCCGGGCACACAACAGCGCTGGGTGTGGGGCGCCTACGGGCGGGGGATCAAAGCGGTCCTGTTCTGGAGCTGGCGGGACGAGGTGTTCGGCCGCGAGTCCTCCGGGTTCGGGATCACGGGCTCGGACGGGCAAAGTGCAGGCCGGCTGGAACGCCTGGCCCGCACCGGGACTGCCTTGAGGCAGCACGAAGCACTGCTCGATGCGTACCGTCCCGACGCGCCCGAGATCGGTGTCCTGTTCTCGGAGGGCAGCTGCCAGTTGGACTGGGCGGAGAACGGGAGCAGCGCCGAGCAGGCCTGCGGCAGCGTCACCGGGTGGCTCAGCTTGTTCGAGCGGGTCCAGCTCCCGTACGCGGTCGTCGACGGTCACCGGCCGAGCGGGCTCGGCGGCATCCGCCTCCTCGTCATGCCCTGGCCACTCGTGGTGCCGCCCGTGATGGCGGCCGCGATAGTCGACTGGGTAAGGGCAGGAGGGATCCTGGTCACCGAGTCCGAGCTCGACGCCTTCGACGAGCGGGGGTTCTATCGATATCCCGAGGACCGGCCGATGGCGTCGGCACTCGGCATCCGCAGCCTCGGACGGCGCAGCCTCGAGGATGGGAGCACCCTGTTCGTAGGCGTCGGCGCCGATCGGGCGGCAATTCCCTCAGCGGTGTGGCTCGAAGCCCTCGATGCGGGCAATGCGGAGGCGCTCGGAACTTCTGCGTCCGGGGACACGGTGGCTACCCGGCGTCGATGCGGCGCGGGCTTCGTCATAGCGCTCGGCACCTTCGCCGGCCTCGGGTACTCGCGAGCCCGGCACGAAGGGCTCGAGGCGTTTGCCCGCGGAGCAGCCGTGCTTGCGGGGGTGGCCCCTGCTTTCACGGTCTCGCCGGCCGACGGTGAGCTCCTGCAGTGGCGGTCCGGTTTGTCGGGCCGCTCTCGCCTGCTGTTCGTCACCGCCGACACGTCTATTGATCACGTCATCGTGAGCGGCGGCCGCGAGCTCCTGGGTGACCAGAAGATATGGTCGATAGCTGAGGGGAGCGCCGGGGTGCCCAGGTACTCAGCTGACAGGTTCGAGTTCGACGTGGCCCTGTCGGAGGACGGGATTGCCGTGCTCGCGTGGGGCGACCTGCACGCATGAGACGGTCTTGTGGCTTCCCGCGCCCGGTCAGGCCCACGTCACCTCGAGCCGGGTGACGCTGACAGCCTCAGGCGAGCCTCGAAAGCACCTCGACGTCGAACGGTGCGAGCGTTAGCTGGGTGAGGACCTCGCCGGGCTCAGCTCCCCTTCGGCCGTAGGCCGCCGCCCCGACCGTCGTGAGGCTCACCTCGACGCGGTCCGGCGAGGCGTTGACGAGCACCGCGAGCTCTCCGGCGGGGGTGCGGAGGCGGCCTGTGATCACTCGCGGATCGCCAAGTCTAAGTGGCCTGTCGACGCCTGCCGAAGTGGCGAGCGCCGAGTACAAGCGCCACGTGTTCTCCGGGTTGACCCGAGGTGCACGCGCCGCCATGTGCTCGATCGGGTGGGTGCACAGCACCATGGCTCCATCGCCGATCTGGCGGCGTAACAGCGCGGGGCGCCCGTGCCCGTCGAGCGCGAGAACGGTCGCGCTGGCGGGCTCAACCGGCAGGAAGGCACGCGAGCTCTCGGTGCCCGCCACCTTGAAACGGAGCTCGTCGCCAGCTGTGAGATCGCCGAGGTCCTCGACGAAGGTGAACACCACCTCGTCGTCCTCGATCGGGTCGACGAGCCCGTAGCGCAGCTGGTGGCGGATCCCGAAGAGCTCCCCGAGCCACGGCACCCAGGGACCGATCTGTGAGGGGGCGCTGCCCGGGAAGTAGGAGAGGTACACCGTTGCTCCTCCCTCCGCGAGCTCGACGAGACGTTCGGCACTTGGAGCCATGAGCAGTTTGGCCGACGGGAGCAGGAAGAGCTTCGCTGCTTCGCCGAAGCCGTCGAGCTCGCGCACAAAGGTGACCGGCAAGTCGGCTTCTCGGGCGGCTATGTAGGCCTGCAGGAGGTTGTCCCGGATGTCCTTGCGGTAATCCACGGTTGTGAACAAGAGGACCCGCTCGAAGTGCTCGGGTACCACGATCGCCACCTCGCCGGCGATCGGCTCCCAGCCCGTCTCGTCGAGATCGGCTACGAGGCGGGAGAAGCGGGCGATCTCCGCCAGCTGCGGCTTCGGTTTGCCGTTCTTGTCGGTGAGGCCGAAATGCATCTCGAACGGGTGATGTCGGTAGGGGTCCTGGTCCCGGAGGTCGTCGTAGTCGCAGTTGTTCCAGGCAAGCCATCCCTTGGCGCCCGCGATGAGGCTCGTGTGCAGCACCTGGCGGTAGTAGTGAGCAGCGTTCTCGTCCGAGGCGAAGTCCGAGCTCAGACCGAATTCCTCGAGCACCACGGGGCGCGCGAACGACCCGGAGAGCTCGCAGGCGAGCGCTGCCGCCATGGACTGGCGTACCAGGTCGTCCGACATCGGGTAGACGTGCGGACCGATGAAGTCCACCAGAGGGCCGAGAGCCCGCAGCGAGTAACCATTGTCGTGGCCGGAGACCTCGATTCCCCACGCTCCGTCCCCGAGTGAGACCGGCTGGTGCCCGCCTCCGGCGCGCACGGCCTGGACCAATATGCGGGCCCATGCGGTGATCTCATCGGTCGTGGCCGGCCCACCGTAGTGCGGCATCTCGTTGCTGATCAGCCACCCGACCACCGCCTGGTGTGCTGCGAAGCGGCGCGTGATCTCGGTGGCGAACCAGGCCTGCTGCGAAACGAGCCATACGTCGCGGTAGAGGTCGCGGCCCGCTCGCCACGCGGGATCCCAGTTCTGGCCCGACATGTGGCCGACGATGAAAGTGGGGATCGTACCGAGGCCCGTTTCCACGTGGGCGTCGAGGAAGTCCTGGAATCGCTCGAGCACGGACGGATCGAGGTGCTCGGGCTCGGGAACGAAATCGGGCCAGTAGCAGAACGAGCGGGTGACGTTGCAGCCGTGCTCGGCGAGCACCGCCAGTTCCTCCCGGACGACGGCCGCGTCGTAACGAGTCCACATCCGCGGCCCTCCGGTACGTGACCAGAAGTTGACACCGATCCAAGAACGCCCCTGGCCACGCTCGCCCACTTGTCCGCCTCTCGAGCCCCTCGCGGTGCGGGAGGCGTTTGTACTGAACCGCTCAAGCACCCCAGCCACCGGCGCCGCGCGGCGAAGCGACAGGCGTGTGGGGTGGGCGTGCGGTGGATCCGCGGGTCATGAGCTGACCCCGCGGCTCACCTGTGCGGGTGATGACGCCGTCGTCGATCAGGGCGAGAAGCGCGCTCGCTCCGTGGGCGCCCATCGCGGGGATGTCTCGCTTCACTGCGGTGAGCGGCGGGTGGACCACCTGACAGTAGGTGGAGTCATCCCAGGCGACGAGGGAGACGTCACGCGGGACTGAGAGGCCCATCTCATGGGCTGCGCCCAGGCCGGCGACGGCGAGCACCTCGCTGTCGTAGATGATCGCAGTCGGTGGGAGCGGGTCCGCGAGCAACAGGCGGGTCACCCTGGCGCCGCTCTCGGCCATGAAGTCCGTCGTGACGACCCGTGGCGAGAGCGACAGCGCGCTCACGGTGGCAAGGTACGCCTCCGTCCGGACCTCGGTGCAGAGGAACTCCGGGACGCCCGCGACGCGGGCTATCCGCTCGTGGCCGAGGCGTGCAAGGTAGCGGACGACGTCGACGAGAGCGCCAGCGTCGTCGCTCCACACTGCCGAGAGGCCACCAATACCCTCGGGGCCGCCGATGACGACGGCCGGGAGACCGAGCTTTTCGATCTGCTCCACTCTCGGGTCCTTCAAGCGGGGGTCGACGACGAGCACGCCGTCGACGCGCCGCTCTGCCCACCAGCGGCGGTAGATGGCCATCTCGGCTTCGATGTCGTGGGCCACTTGGAGGGTGAGGCCGACCGAGCGACGCGACAGCTCCATCTCGATGCCGGCGATCAGCTCCATGAAGAACGGCTCGAAGGCAAGCGTCTGGGCTGGCCGCGCCAGCACGAGCCCGCAAGCACCGGCGCGCGCCCCCGACAGGGCCCGAGCCGCGCTGTTCGGGTACCAGCCGAGATCGTCGGCGATCTTGAGTATGCGTTGGCGGGTCAATTCGGAGATCCCCGGCCGGCCGTTGAGCGCGTACGACACCGCACCCTTCGAAACCCCCGCGCGAAGTGCTATGTCGGCGATCGTCACCCGGTGGAGCAGGTTCGTCTTCTGGTTCACTGGTACGTCCTCCTGTCCGCCACCTCGGGATTCGGGCGACGTTGGTGCAGTGTGCTGGGAGGCCGTCATGGTCGGTGCCTGTCACCAGGGAGGAAGGTGAAACGGGTAAGTGGGCTCTGGAGCGCACGATGGCGAGCTGGCTGGCCGAGCACGATGAGTTCGACGTCCTTCTTGAAGTCGCTGAGAAAGTGTAGCCCGATCAGTTCGACGACCCATGTGGCAGCTCGTCGGTGGAGGGCGGGGCCGCAGTCGGGAGCAAATGGCGCCAGCGATCTCCCTTCCAAGGCGACCGTCGCGCTCTTGGACCCGGCACCTCGACAGACCGTAGGCTCTGGACCGGTTCACATGAGCGCTGGCTCTGAATGGGGCGCAAGAGGAAAGGCACACCATGGCTAACGAGACCGTCTTCACACGCTATGCCGGCAATCCCATCGTGACCGCGAACGCCGTTCCCCGGGCCAACAGCATCCACAACTCGGCAATCGTCAAGAGGGGCGAAGGCGACTATGCGGGTGTGTTCCGCGTGGACGAGATCAGCATGGATTTCGTTCTCCACGTCGGATTCAGCCGAGACGGGATCAACTGGGACATCGATCCCGAGCCAGCTCGCATAAAGAGCAGTGATCCCGATGTCTTCGTCACCAACTACAGCTACGACCCCCGCCTCACGCTGTTGGAGGACACCTACTATCTCACCTGGTGCAACGCCGGTCCCCAGGGCCCGAAGATCGGTCTTGCCACTACCCAGGACTTCAAGACCTTCACCCAAGGCGAGGACCTNNCTGCTGCCCCCGGCCAATCGCAATTGCGTCGTCTTCCCCCGCAAGATCGATGGGAAGTACGCCATTCTCCATCGGCCCTCCGACCGCGGCCACACTCCGTTCGGTGACATCTTTTATGCGACGAGCCCTGACTTCGTGCACTGGGGTTGCCATCGGTTCGTCTTCGGACCGATGGGCGGCTGGCAGGGCCTGAAGACTGGTCCCGGTCCTGCACCCATCGAAACCGACGAGGGCTGGCTGCTCATCTACCACGGAGTGTGGCGAAGCTGCAACGGCTACCTGTACTGCATTGGCGGCGCGCTCTTGGACCTGGACAAGCCCTGGACTGTTCTCTACCGCACCAAGGACTACCTGCTTGCTCCTACCGAGAGCTACGAAAGGGTCGGTGACGTCCCCAACGTGTGCTTTCCGAGCGCTGCAGTGATGGAACCCGATGACACGCTTCGTCTCTACTACGGCTGCGCCGACACCTGTGTCTCGATCGCCGAGGCCAAGCTGTCCGACGTAGTCGAGTTCGTCAAGACCCATAGCTTTTGAACCGGCAGGGACCGCTGAGCACCCCGGGCAGCCGGGAACGAGTGGTCCCGGTCGAAGAGCTGGGCGATCCCGTGCTAGCCGGCGGCCCGGAAGAGCGCCTCCTCATAGACGCGGGCGAGACGATCCCATCGCTCGTTCGCCGCGTGATCGATCTTCTGGCGGCTCGAGTCCGCGTCGAACCAGGCGACCGTCTCTTGAATTCCCGCCGAGAATGGAACTGTTGCCTTGTAATCGGGCACGAGCCTGCGCAGCTTCGAGT
>PMVZ01000028.1 GCA_003166375.1 Acidimicrobiaceae bacterium
AGATGTCTTTCGGTGGATCAGGGTTAAGCCGCGTCCAAGTTTCATTCCTCTTCCCCCCATGCCTCAATGTGTTGTGGAACTGGGAGTCTCGCGCCCGAACGAGCCGCTGTCCATCCCCCTCAATCAGAGGGCGACCGTTGACCACCACCCGCATTGGAGTCCCTTGCCGAACGCCCGGAGAACTACCAGAAGACGCACAGAATGGGCGCTTCACGTCCGGCACGCGACCAGTGGAGCCGCCGATCGCTGGGTATCTTCGTCGGCCATCACCCTGGGCGTGCCGGCCGTGTCCACGAGACCGGGGGTCAACTCCACAGTTGGGACCGCGTACCGACTCAGCGATAACGAGCGCGGGCGGTCTGAGCGCGAACCGCGCTTGCCCCCCGGCGCGGAGGCCACCACAAGCTTCCAGATGAACCCCGTCTTGAATGTACTCGCTTAACCTCGGGGTACGAATTCGAAGGCGCGAGTGCAAGAGTGCCAGCCTCGGCTGCCAACGGCCGGTCCGGATCAGTCCTTTCTGAGCTTCATGGCCTCGCCGAGGCGGTCGCACCACCGGAGACAGAGCCAGTAGTTCGCGAACAACTCGACCGTGCCCGGCGCGCCTGCCCGCCAGCCTCCCCTACAGCCCAACCGCGCCGGCGGCGTTCTCACGGAACAGCAAGCCCTCCCGGATGTAGCGGCGAAGCATCGCCGTGCCCTTGTGGCCGGTCTGCTCAGCGATGACACGCTCGGGGACACCGGCGACAGCAGCCGAGGTCGCAAGACCCGCCCGCAGCGAGTGACCAGCCACCTCGCCCGGGTCGAGCTCGGCTCGGGCGGCGTGGCGCTTCAACACGAGCGCCACCGCCGGAGCGCTCAGACGTGTCGCGCCGATGTGGCCATGGCGGTCCACAGGTCGGAAGGCGGGTCCCTCTGCTATGCCTGAGACCTCGAGCCAGCCGCGCCAGGCACGGACCGGGCATGTGATCGGGTTCGACCCGTAGGGGACCCCGATGGTGCGCCCGGCCCCCTCCTGGTCCGTCTTCGAGCGCCTGAGGCGGACGGTGAGCCCGTCCCTCGGAGACGTCGGCCACGTCGAGGCCGACCAGTTCGCTGCGGCGCAGCGCGCCCGCGAAGCCGAGGAGGAGTAGGGCTCGGTCCCGACACCCCGCCGGGTCGGAGCCGAGCCCCTCGAGCATCGTACGCAGGTCGGGCACCGTAACCGGGCGAACCTGGCGCTGGGCGGTCCCGAGGGTCCTGCGCACGCCACGGCGCACCAGGCGGACGGCCTCTTCTTTGGTAGGGCTGTCGTGCCCCGCGGCCCGGTGGGCGGCACTGATAGCGGCCAGGCGAGCGTCGATCGTGGCGGGCTTCGCGGGCTTCGCGAGGTCGGCCACGTACAGGGCCACGGTCTCTGGGCCAGCAGGCAGAGCTGTCACACCGTGCTCGTCGCACCAGGCGGTGAACTGTGCCCAGCCGGTGCGGTAGACCCGGGTCGTGTTCTCGGCCCGGCTCGCGGCGAGGTAGTCCCGCGCGTCGGCGGCTATCTCGGCCAGCTCGCCGGCCTGTTCGGTGCTTTGGAGCAGCATCACGGTCCCTCTCTTTTCCTCGTTTGTGACTAGCGATAAACTAGCTTTATCGTTGGTTAGAAGCGAGTCGAAGGGCACTGAGCGACGACAATGGCGGGCTGATTTCATAAACCCTGAATTCGCAAATGCGATGTGAAGGCAGAGGCTCTCCGAGTGGCCCGTATTGCGTTTTAGGCGACTCAGATTGCTCGCTGCTAGCCTCTTCCACTCGAAATGCGATTGCGTGCCTCCACGTGCAGCGGTGGTGGTCTGCGGGCATCGTGGACGCGGTGACGGCCCAGTAGTGTTCCTGAGGCCTCGCCATAATCCAGCATGCCTGGTGACCACTCATACCGGGTGGTGAGAATCAGCGATCTGCAGATCGGGGCAGTTGCGTCGTTGGCCGGTTCGCCGACACTCGGATTGCAGCCGGATGTCGGAATCTGGAAGAGGAAAGCGGACCTTGCGCAATTTAGTTCCAGCGGTCAAGACATTGCTCCGGCCATCGGAAGAGGCGCCGGAGTCCGGGTGTGGTCAGGAAGCTGGGAATTCGGAGACTGACTGGCCATCCGTATTCGCCACCCAGATGTGGGTGCTGGCCACGGTGATGCCCGAGGGGCCGTCGAAGTCGTAGTTCGAGCCGCTGATGACCTTGACCNNGCCGAGAGCTCGGTGACCGAGTTCGCAAACTCGTTCACTACCCAGATGTCGTTGCCACTCGACGTGATGCCTGCGGGGTCGTCGAACCCGTACTTCGAGGCGCCAATGATCCTTACCAGGGCCCCGGTCGAGGGAGAGAGCTCAGTGACCGTGTTGTCAGACGCATTCGCCACCCAGAGGTGCGGGCCATCCGACGTGATGGCATCGGGGCTGTCGAACCCGTAACCCGGGTCGCTGATGACATTGACCAGGGCGCCGGTCGAGGCAGAGAGCTCGATTACCCAGTTGGCTCCGTTCGCCACCCAGATGTGGGTGCCGGTCGCTGTGATGGCGTCGGGNNGCCGTCCGATGTGATGGCCGAGGGGCCGTCGAACCCGTAGCCTGCGCCGCGGATGACCTTGACCAGGGCACCGGTAGCGGCCGAAAGCTCGGTGACCGAGTTTCCAGCAGAGTTCGCCACCCAGATGTCGTTTCCATCCGAGGTGAGGGCGTCGGGGTCCTTGAACTTGTACCTCGAGCCGCTGGTGACCCTTACGAGGGAAACGGTCGAAGAAGAGAGCTCGGTGATCGAGTCGTCAGCCGAGTTCGACACCCAGAT
>PMVZ01000351.1 GCA_003166375.1 Acidimicrobiaceae bacterium
TGAAGAAGTTCTGGCGAATGACAGAATTGGAACGTCACACTGAGAGGTGCCGAAACCATGGCTGAGGAATGGCCCGATGAAGACTTTGAATACCGCGTCGGCACAAATCACCTAAGCGAATTCGCTGCGGGCCATTCGCCTGCTGATGTCCTACGAGAACTCGTTCAGAACGAATACGACGCTGGCGGCAGCCATCTCGAGGTGCGATTCGACGAGGATGCCTTGAAGGTTAGAGGCAACGGGGAAGTCATCGACGCAGCAGGTTGGAACCGCCTCAGCGTCATGTTGGGCACGGGCCTTGTCGCCGGAACGTCAACGGTCGTACAACCAAAGGTCAACGGCATTGGCTCCAAGAACTTTGGTCTCCGCTCTCTTTTCCTATTCGGCGACTCGATCGAAGTCGCGTCGGGTGGCCAACGAACAGTGCTAGACCGGCGCCGCGGCTCGCTGCGTTCCCGGATCCCTGACGAACCGAGCGGTAGCTCTTCTGGAGTTGCACTGACAGTCCCCTATCGAACAACCGACGACGGCGATCTCCGGATCTTCGACGAACGGCGAGAGCACGATGCGCTATCTGATATGGCCGCTGCTCTTGCTCCGACTCTTGTGAAGCTCGCAAAGCCGGGATCGACTAAAGGGATCTCAGCCGTGACGGTGCCCTCCAGTCGCCTGCACCACCGCCTTACCTGGGTACAGTCGGTCCGGACGCTCAAAGAACGCGGCTCGCCACTGCTGCGCACTGTACGCCTCGAGCACCAAGGCGACTCTCTTGGAGACGTCCCATCGAGCTTCAAGGAGCTCGAGTACGCCCGGCTTTGCGTTCCACCGACGGATCTTCGAGGACGACCGATTCCTTCTTACTTTCGCCGCCCGGGAGGACGTATACGACTCGGTGTCTCCTTCGCGACGCGCGGTCGTCGGGTGGTCGCATCGGCGGGATACTTCTATTACCCCATCGGCGCCATGCGGGCTCGAACCGGTGCGCAGTTCAGCGTGAGCGCACCATTCGCTATGAACGAGGACCGAAACAACCTGCTCGACCCCGCTGCAAACGACTGGAACGCGTGGCTCATCGATGAGGTCGCTTCGTTCGTCGTCGACCTGCTGCCGGAAGTCCTCTTCGATCGCTTCGGCGCTTCCGCGTACAGTGCCGTACAGGTTGTTGCAAAGGACAGCAGCGCGCCGCGGCTCGCGACTTCGATAGAGAAGCACCTGGCAAACCGCCCATGTTGGCCGAGTCGAACCACGATCCGTAAACGAATCCAGTTTGCCGTGGCGTCGACTTTGACGGTCCCGATCGAGCAGTTGAGCGATTTTGCGAGCGTGCTTCGGGCTCAGTCCGTGGTCCACGAGGCCGTTTCGACCGACACAGCCGTCCGCGACATGGTCCTCGCTGCTGGGGCCAAGCCGTTCACAGCCAACTCGCTCGTGCGGTTGCGGTGTGCGGGGACGGACGCCACATCCCTGCGAACAAGCGACCCTGGCGGCGTCGGCTGGCATTTCACGAACTTCCCAGCGATGCTCGCTAACCTGAAGCTCCAGGTTCAAATGGCGTCCGCCCTCGACCGCGTCCGAGACGACCTGACGCAGGCGAACCGACACGACCTCAAGACGACGCCGACGACTCTCACCAGTGGCGCCGTGTTGGCGGCGCCAGACGAGCCCCTCTGGATCGTGGACGACGCCCTCACGGCCGTCGTTCCACCAGAGAAGCGGCTCCACCCTGCACTAACCGCGACGCACGTCGTAGGCGGCCTGTGCAAGCGATTCGCCCCGTCCCGATGGGTAATCGAGACGGCTCGAATGGCGGCAGCCGGCCAAGCGGACGACATCGCGATGTCCGCCCTTCGCAACTACCTGCTTCAGAGCCCCGACCTCTCGCAGAAGGCATGGGCAGCTGCCCGACAGGCACCGGTGCTGTTGGACCACCGGGGCAACATCGTCGCGGCGAGCGACTTGGTTCGACGCAGCGCCCCGGGCGCGGAGATTCTCGAGCCTATTCTCAGCTTTCCACCTTCCTGGGGTGATGAAAGCAAGACACTCGTTGAGAGGCTCCGCATTCGCAACCGCGTTGTCGGTGACTACCTGGTGCGGCTCGCGAACGCAGCGACTACCGGGGCAGTTCCATTGTCGCAGATACGCATTGCCCTGGAAAGGCACCGGCAACTGCTAACACCAGCGGTCGTAAAGCAACTCGCTCAGGTCGAGTTCCTGGAAACGACCACCGGAGGGCGCGTCGCCCCGTGCGCGGCCTACGAGCGCAATGCCCGCACTCTTCTGGCTCTCGGAGACGCACATCCGTGGCCGACCCTTTCGTACGGCAAGCTTGTCTCCCGGCTCAAGTGCCGCACGGAACCGTCCGTCAACGACACCATCCGTCACCTCTCGGCACTAAAAGATGCGGGGATGCCCTTGCTGCAGGCGGAAGCTGTCTACCAGCTTCTGCATGAGGTCGCGAAAGCGGAACGCCGACGGCTCGATGAGTTCAGCACGGACCGTGTGATCCGGACCGACAAGGAATGGGTAGCGCCTTCCGAATGTCTTCTCGGCGCCGACCACAGGCCAGTGTTCGGCACTGCAGTGCCGGTACTAGTCAAACCGCGGGAAGCCTTCCTTGCGTTCGGAGTGCCTACGCGGCCGACCGCCGATCACTGGCGTCGACTATTCGATTGGGCGCGTCAACAAGCGACTGGAGGTCGCGTTTCGCGTCGTGTCCGGGAAGTGTTGTTGCGCGCCTACGAGAAGCTTGACGCAATCCCACCCGAGATTCCGTTGGATTGGCCTGTCATCTTGGACGATCGCAGTCATCTCCACAGCAAGCGCGATGCTGTCCGTCAAGGCGTCGTGATTGACGACTATCCCCTCATCGCCACCGAGTTGCGACGCGCGAACGCGAAGATCGCGTTTGCTTTCCCCGACCCGCTTATCGCGCCCTGTCTCGAGAGCACCGGGGTGCGGCGACTATCCGAAATCGCGCGGATTACCGGGATCACACCTGGGCCCAAAGTTGAGGGTGCGGAACTCAGCGTGGTGCCGAAGCTGCTCGCCCGCCTGGCGGATCCAGACTTCGCGTCCGCCGCGGCAGCTCTTGCGGCTGGGATCTGTGGTCCGAGCAACGCGCTCCGCCCATCCGCTGTACAGAAGCGGCTTCAGGCCATAAGGGATATCGATGTGACAGAACACATCCGCCGCCACTACCGCGTCGGATCAACGACAGTAACTACCAGCGTCGACCACTACGTCGACTCCGGCCGGGTCATCGTCGCGAAGGTTCGAACCCAGGAGGAGGTCCGACGTGCTGTCGCGCGTGCTGTCGCTGGCATCATCGAGTCCGGTACATCAGGAGCGCAGGGCCTCCCCGACGCCCTGTATTTTTTGATGCGGTGCGCAACTGCCGCGCAGCTCGAACATGAGCTCCAACAACGCAACATCCGTTGGGCGGCTCCACTCTCGGATCTCCCGGCCCCCAACCAGCGCACCGTCGAGGATGACAGCGACGTAGCGGAAAATCCAGATACGGCTGCCCTTGCAGATGCGATCCGTGCCTCGGCTATCGCCGCCATCGACAACGCACCACCCATACCGACACCCGCGCCAGCAGGGCTCTGGGGGCAGGAGGCTCCGCATACTCCGCAACGACGCCAGTCGCGACGGGAACTCCCCCTGCTCGGCGACGTGCGTCCATCGTTTATCGGGGCGCCTCAGGCCACGCGACCTCGTGGCCGCACCGCAGACGGTGGCACTTCTGCGTCGGACTGGACTCCCCGAACGCCAGAAGACACTGAAGCTGATCGTCAGCTCGGATGTCGGGGTGAACAGCTCGTGTTTGACGAGGAACGGAGGCGGGTCGCCGCACGCGGCCAAGATCCCGACGCGGTCGTGTGGATCGCCGCCACCCAGCCCTCCGCCAATCACGACATACGTTCCCTCGATGTCCACGGCCGGGAGATTTGGCTCGAAGTCAAGTCCACCACGGGCCAAACGGGCAGATTCTCATGGCCCAAGGCGGAGTTCCAGCTCGCCGTGAGCAAGCGTCGCCAATACTTCCTCTACCGAGTCTACAAAGCAGACACAACGACCCCAGTAATCGTAGAGGTGCAAGATCCCATCGGGTGGTTCGAAAACGGACGCCTCACGCTAGACCTCGATGTGCTTGCCGCGGACATAGGTGCGATGGACCAACCCGGTGAGTAGCGCCCAGGTCCTGGCTAGAAATGCGGAGCGCCACGTCCGCTGCCCGTATCTTCGCCAGAGCCTCTCGCCGTGGATATCGGCCATCGTCGGCCCTTGAATCCCCGGCGGCGGCGTCTACGACCTCGGCTCCGCGATCATCGGGTGCTCCGGTCACGCGGCCGAGCTATGGCAGCAGTTCCTCCCATTCGGCTCGGCCACGAGCCCACCGAGGCCGCAGATCGGACCGACGGAGACGTTGGCGGCGATTACTTGGTGGGTGTGGGTAAGAGTTGCCAGAGGGTTCTGTTCAGCCACCGAGTTGTCAACGCGCTACGGTGGCGCCTTAAAATCCGGTCGTTCGTGGGGTCACAGAATCCGGAGAGCCGACAAGGTGGGGACACCGCCGAACGCGCCACTGGAGATCATCGCGTCACTCCAAGTAGACGGTCGAAATCGGTCTCATAACCCCTACGGTCTGGGGTGTCTCGATGGCACAACCGGCGTCTACTGGGGTGCACATTCCAAGGATGGGACACTTCTGAGGTGCCTGTTTCGAAGCGTGATATCGACGAGATTCGGCGGTACGTGGAGGGCCAAGCCGGCGAGGAGGGCGTCCACCTGGAGAAGGTGGCCTCAGAGGTCGTCGGGCCGGTTCGTCACGACATCTGGGACGTGCACTGCCCAGCAAGCCGCTGGTGGGTCGTTACCAACCCGACGAATCTCTACAACCAGGCGGACTTCAAGAGCCGCGACGTAGTACTCACCTTTCACATCGGGCTCATGCTGCGCGTGGAGTATGCGCGGGACCGCGACGTGCCGGTCACGCCAAGCTCGGCCGAACTGCTGCCCGGCTCGTGGCGACGCTGGCAGCAGGCGTTCGGGGCCTACGAGAGTGGCGATGAGGCTGAGGCGTTCCAGTCGGTCGGGGTCCGTCTGCGGGAGTGTCTGGTTTCGTTCATCGGTGAGACCAAAAACGAAGACCTGGTGCCGCCCGGACAGACGCCACCCAAGGCATCGGACTTCAAGGGCCGGGTCGAGCTGCTGGCGAACGACCTCGCGGCTGGGGAGTCGGCCGCGAGGCTGCGCTCGTACTTGAAGAAGCTCGCTGTCGAGACGTGGGAGTACGTCAACTGGCTCACCCACGCGAAGAACGCCGTGCGGATGGACGCCGAGATCTGATCGGTCTCAAGTCGGTCGAGCACCTGCTTGGCGTGTTCACTGCAGCGAGGCTGCGAGCTGGCGCGAATGTCGCCCGGTGCGAATCGTGCGGTTCGTATGAGGTGGTCGCCGGTATCTGTCGGCGCTGCGACTGGATTGATCCGTCGTACGAGCCACTCGAAGTCACAGAGTTGTCCGAAGAAGGACGGGCTCGGCGGCTGGCAGAGCCGTGCACTCCGAGCTCAGACATTTCGACGTTCCTCAGCCCCAGCGACTTCAGGCGCGACGCCGAGAGGTGATTCTGTGCGGCCGGAGCTTGTGTCTGCTGCGGCGCAGCGGATGGTTTGACGCGCGGGCTTACCTGTCGGCGGCGCGATCTCTCTCCAAGACAGGGATCGGAGGCCGCGACGGTGGGCTACACCGAGGCTTGGGAACGTCGCGAACAGTCACTCAGGTAAGCATTACGACGTTAGTGGCCTACATATCGAAGCGAAGCGGTTCGTAACAGAACACCGGCCTGTAGCTTTCGCAAACAAAGGATGTCGGTGTCTGGTCAATAAAGCTAGCCCATTCGTCTGGATCGGCAGCAATTAGACGCAGTTCCTCCAGGTCTTCAAAGAGTGGCGGTTCGCCTTGGCGAAGTCTCCGCTGCTCGGCAGC
>PMVZ01000114.1 GCA_003166375.1 Acidimicrobiaceae bacterium
GTTCAAGTCCCGCTCCGGGCACGGCCACTTTCGGTCCAAGGTCCTGGTCACGGCTCCGCGTCAGCGCGTGCGACTGGCCAGGACGGCGTCAGCGGAAGCCCGCCGAACCGAGGGTCACAAGCATCTGTTCCCGGCGAGGCCGCTCGGCGCTCGCCGGGGGAACGACGTCTTTCACCGCGCCTCGCGTCGGGTTAGGAGGTCACCTGCTTGTAGACCTCGAACGTGGTCTCCTGCGGTGGCGCCGTGAAGCCACCTTCGATGCCCTCTGCCATCTTGGGCATCAGGACGCTGTCACGGAACCGCTCCCAGCTTTGCCGCGAGTCGTGGACCGCGATTATCGTCCAGCCTTCAGCCGACGGGCCAGCCGCATGAAACACCTGCCCAGCCGGCAGACTGCCGTCGCTCGGATGCACAGCGGCGACCGACGCCTCGTATTGCTCTTTCGTGCCACCTGCGAATTCGTGCACTACGCCGTAAGCCATCCCGTTTTCCCCCCGGTTCCGTGAGCCTTGCCGCCAGATGGCTGAGCAAGTAGTCGGGACCTTACACGATCGCCGACGATCTCCGGGGCACCTGGCGGACCTGCACCCGGGCCTACGCTTCCCTCGCCCTGGGCCCGGGTACCGGTCGAAATTGACCTTATTACCGACTCGCTTGATGTTCATCCAGGACGGATGAATATTGTCCGAATCTGAAGTGAACACTTCCGGTCCCTCAAGCTGACGCCATGAGAGCCCGATGAAATTAGGTGGGTGCACGACCTCAACTTGCCTGCGAGGGTGAGCAACGGGTCGTGCACTCACCCGTTATCAGTATCCCGCGGAACCGGGCACAGCATGAGCATGCGTTTTCCGGCCTCAGTTCTGTCGCGTGAAGACCTGACGTCGCTGCCCGCTCGGTACCTAACCTCGCGCCACCATTTCACGAGCCCAGGAACGAGTTGCGACCCGGGGTTTCGTAGTCGGACGCCTGCCGGACATCCGGGCTGCTCTCAGTCGTGAGCACGGGCTCACCGCTGGTGCTTATGTAGCACACATGCTCGAGCGATGGACCCGCGTGGTCATCCGCTGGCGCTTTGTGGTGATCGTGCTCTGGGTCGCTCTGGTCGTAGTGGGCGCGTTCTTGGCTGGGCGCTTGCCGGGGCTTCTTTCAACCTCCCTCGCTGTCCCAGGCACCGGCTCCGAGCAAGCCGACGCAATCTTGACGCAGCACTTCGGCGAGAACATCGAAGGCACGTTCACGGTGGTCTTCCATGTGGCGAACCCGTCGGTCCCCACACTTCACGCCATGGACAAACGGTTTGCTACTGCTGCCCGCGCAGTGCCTACCGGCCATGTCATGGCGTTGAGACCCGTGGAGGGGATCCTCTACGGAAACGTAGGCACATCACTTGACCTGCAACAGGCTGCGTCCTATACGGGCGCCCTGCGCCACGCCTTGAAAGACTCAGGGCTCCCGACCGCCTACGTCACCGGAGCGCCTGCGCTTCAGTACGACATCCAACCGATCCTGGAGGCCGACCTGCGCAGGGGCGAGGCCATCGCGGTCTTGGCCGCGTTGGTGCTGCTGAGCATCGTCCTCGGTCCCTCGGTGGCTCTCCTGATCCCACTTGCCGTTGCCGCGAGCACCACAACGGCCGCGCTCGCGATCATCTTTGCCCTCGCGCACGAGTTCTTGATGGTGCTCTATGTCCCGAACCTCGTCCAGCTCATCGGGCTTGGGCTCGCGGTCGACTACTCGCTCTTGATCGTGCACAGGTTCAGACAGGAGCTGGTGGACCGGGAACGAACAGTGGACGACGCCATCGTGGCCACGATGGCAAGTGCGGGCCGCACCGTGCTCTTCTCGGGCATCGCTGTCGCCATCGGCCTCTCGGTCGTCCTCGTCATCCCGGTGCCCTTCGTCCGCTCGCTCGGCTTCGCAGGCCTGGTTGTCCCGCTTGTCTCGGTCGTCGCCGCACTCACGCTGCAGCCGTCCCTTCTGTCCCTGCTCGGGCGCCGCGGCATGTGGAGAGCTCGCCTCTCCCGTTCCGGGGCAAAGCGCGACGGCGAGCGCGGTCTCTGGCCACGGCTCGCGCGTGTGGTCATGCGCCGCCCACTGGTCGTGCTGGTCGGCTCGTTTGCCGTTCTCGTCGCAGCGGCCGTGCCGACCGTCTGGCTCCAGCTCACGCCTGGGTCCGTCGTGGCCATCCCGCAGGACATCCAGTCAGCCCGCGCTCTGGCTCTCTTGCGTAATCGGATCGGCCCCGGAGTGATCACGCCGATCGAGGTCGTCCTCGACGCCGGCGCTCCGGGCAGGGCGACTGCGCCGGCGATCTCCGCTGCGACGCTCCGGCTCGCCCACGAGCTCCTCGGCGATCCCGAGGTCTTCGTCGTTGCGATCGGTTCGCGGGTGCCCTACGTCGACTCGTCCGACCAGTACCGTCAAATGATCGTCATCGGGCGGCACGACTTCGGTCAAGAGGCGACCCAGCGGCTCGTGCACCAGATCCGTTCTCGGTTCCTTCCCGCCGCTCGCTTCCCCTCCGCGCTGCGCGTCTACGTCGGCGGTGCGCCCGCCCAGGGGGCCGACTTCCTCACGCGCGTCTACGGAGCCTTTCCCTGGATCGTCCTCCTCGTGCTGGCGCTCGCCTACCTCGTGCTGCTGCGTGCCTTCCGTTCCCTCCTGTTGCCACTGATGGCCGTGCTCCTCGACGCGATCTCGGTGGCCGCGGCCTACGGACTGCTCGTCGTGATATTCCGCTTCGGCGTCGGAGCCGACGTGCTCGGCCTCTACCGCGTCTCTCAGATCGAGGGTTGGGTCCCGATTTTCATGTTCGCGATGCTCTTTGGCCTCTCGATGGACTACGAGGTCTTCTTCGTCACGCGCATGCGGGAGTCATGGGACAACTGCGGTGACAACTCGCGCGCGGTGACAGACGGGCTCACCCATACAGGCCGAGTCGTCAGCGCCGCGGCCTTGGTCATGGTCGGGGCGCTCTCCGGGCTCGTGGCCGGGCACGTGGCCGGCTTGCAGGAGCTCGGCGCCGGGCTCGCGCTGGGAGTCCTGCTCGACGCGACGATCGTGCGTGGCCTGCTGATGCCGAGCCTGATGGCGTTGCTGGGAAGCTGGAATTGGTGGCTTCCGGTGCCGATCGCCCGGCTCGCCGGCGTGGAGGTCTCGCCGCTCGCCGGGCGCGAGAGGCGAGACCTACCGACGAGTACGTGACCGGCCGCTACCTGACGACGGTGATCGCAAACCTGAACGCGGGCAGGTGATAGCCGAGCGCCAGTGCGGGCTCGTCCTGTGCGTAGGTGAGGACTGGCACCATGCCGTACGGAGTCGCTGCGAACGACGGCGACAATGTGTACAGCATCGGGTACAGGTCGATCAGGTGCGTCCCGGGTCCGCCAGTGGCATTCAGATGCAACAGAACGTCCCCGTTCGAGTTGAAACCGCATCCGTACCCCATGTAGCTGTTGTCGTAGTCGACGGTGACGGTGTTGTCGAGCTGCGTCCAGCCGACGCCCTGCAAGTGAATGGTGAAAGGCTGGCCTTCCTTTACGACGACCGACGACACGCCCCGCCCGACGATGCTCTCCATCACGTAGAAGGGCACCTCGGCGAGAATCTTGCCCTTTTGAACGAGCTCCACGACATGCCAACCCCCAAGGCCGTCCGGAACCGTGATCTTCGAATTGAGCGATCCGCCAGATGGAGTCGCTGATCCCAACGGCTGCGACACGAATGCCCAGCACGTGCTCGCGCAGTTGACGCGGTTGCCGACAACCGTGGACCAGACCAGTTGCACGGGGGATCTCGACGACAGCCCCGTCGCCGTCAGGTCGACCTTGGTGTTCACCCGGCCGCTCGTGGTTGCGAGCGCGGCCTGTACGCCGCTGCTTGCCGAAAGTCCGCTCGTCTGCAGTGTGGTTCGGGCGCTCAGCGTCGGAGCGACGTCGACCGGCCAGTCGATGGAGGAAGGAGGCGGGCCGTCGTCCTTAGTCACCGTAAAGGTGACAGTGGCGCCGTTCGTGTACGGGATCGGCGATTGCGGCACGTTCAGGTACAGATAGCTGATGGCGTTCCCGATCTGGATCGTGTGCTGACCCACCGGCCCGGCGGCACGAATGGTCGCTCGTGCCACACCGCGGGTCCAGTTGGCCATCATCTCGCCCACGTAGTGGTTGTCCCAGAGCAGGGAGGCCCCGCCCGTGTAGAAGGTCGCACCTAGGCCGCTGTAGGTGATCGTGATCGGCGTCCCGATTGGGCCGCTCATAGGCGTGACAGTGACCGTTCGCGAGGTTATGAACCCGCCGTGAGCGACCTCGACGCCGTTTACGACCGCATATATGTCGTGCAGGCCGCCCCAGTCCTGGGGCACCGTGAGTGAAACGCGGAACGAGCCCTTGGCACTGGTGGTCGTCTTGTCGAGCACCACTGCGAAATCGGTGTCGGAGCGGCCGAGGTAGTTCACCGTGTCCGGCTTGGCTTGAACCAGCCATGTGGCATCCGCGGTCGACCACGTCAGCTCGAGGTTCGCGTTCGCAGCCAGGTGCGAGCCGGAGATCGTGAGCGGGGTCCGCGCGACACCCTCATCGGGGTTCACCTGGAGAATCCCCATGGTCGGGCTCGGTCGCGCGGGGCTGGCGACTGGACCGGGGAGCTGGCTGACGCCAGGGATCGCGGGTGATCGGAGCGTTGTGAAGCTCACGCCCGCCGGGGCCGCGTGCGCAGACGAAGGATGACCAGAGCCCTTTCTTGTAGTTGCAGCGCTGGCTGTCGCGACGCAAGAAAACAGGACCAATGCCCCCACAGACAACCCGATCAACACGCTTCGGGGTTGCCGTGCTCTCAAGTACCTCATTATCAGCTTTCCTCTCACCTTTAGGGTCTTGTCGACTGTTGTAGGAACTGGCCGGATCAGCTGCACGTCTTGGTGGCGACACGACTGTGAAGGTCGCACGACGAAGACGCACAAAGCCCGAGAGGTCGCCCGCCGTCGGGTGACCGTACGGCGAGCGACCTCTCGGGCGAGGGCCCCGTCCCGCTTTGCTAGCTGCTGGGCTCGATCGTGAGCATCGACGCCACCTGNNGCGGCCGTCCAGTACGACACCGCCGGCTTGGTCGGGTGCGTGCCGTAAACCAGCGGGATCGCCGGCAGACCCGGGACATTCACGTAGGCGTTCTTGACTGACACATTGGTGAGGTCGTTGCCCCCGGTGGTCACGTGGACGCCCCACATGCGGAACACGACGACGTCGCCCCGTTGGAACAGGTTCGTCATCGAGCAGGCGGCATCGGCCGGAAGCTTCACAGTCCCGCCCCCGCCTTGGACCGTGTCCACGGAGAAGAACACCACGTGTCGTCCGTTGCCTTGGACCGGCGGGGCCAGGGTCGTGGTCGTCGTGGCCGCACCCGCGTGGCCCGTCGCCGCTCCGGCGCCGGCTCCGACGACCGCGATGGCAACGACACCTCCGACCGCAACCAGTCCGGCGGCGACCGTCATTATGAGCTTCTTCATACTGTCCTCCCTCTTATAGCGTCTAGGTTCTGGGTCAGGCCTTCACAGTCAGCGTCCCGCTGAGGGCGACCGTGAAAGAGCCGTCTTGGGATCCGCTTGTTCCGCCGAGCTTGAGGGTGCCTTTGAACTTGAGGCTGCCGGACGCTCCCTTGGCCGCGCCGATGCCTCCGGTGGCCACCGCGACGCCGTGGAAGGTGATCGTTACCGGGCCGCTCTCACCGTTGCTGCACCCCTGCTGCGAGCTGGACCGGGTCACGGTGAACATGATCTTGTTCGCACCGCTGGCGATATTGCCTTTCCCGCCGAACGGGTCGCACTGCTGCGACGCGGCGGCGGAGCCACTGCCGCTGACTTTGCTCGCGCCGAAGAGCGAGTTCTTGCCCGTGCCCGTGACCGAGGAGATCGTTGCCTGGCCGTTGTTGATGAGCAACGAGGCCTTGCCGGTGTACTTGCTGGAAAACACGACCTTCTTCGTTGCCGGTGCGGCCGAGAACGCGGGACCCGCGAACACCCCGACGCTCACTAGTGCAACGAGCACGACACCTGGAATGCGCTTTTTCATGTTCTTCCTGCCAGTCGGTGTTTGGCGTATACTTACCGAACGGATAGTAAGTCTATTCTGACCGACCGTCAAGTAAAGTGAGCGTGACCAGGACGTGTCGAACACCATGAGCAGTGAAGCGGACCGAACGCAGCCTGCGGAGATTGGCTCAACAGGCCACGGCAACACGCGCCAGCGGATCCTCGACATCGCGCTGGATCTCTTCATCACCCAGGGCTACGACGCGACGTCCATCCGCCAGATCGCCGAGAGGTTGGGCTTCTCGAAGGCGTCGATCTACTACCACTTCGCCAGCAAGCAGGACATCCTGATGGCGCTGCACTACAAGCTGCACGAAGTGGGACGTGAGGCCTTGGGCTCAGTACAGGTGCCGGCAACGTCACCGGAAGCTTGGATGGCGCTGCTGGACCAGCTCATCAACGAGATTCTCGAGTATCACGACCTTTTTGTCATGCAAGAGCGCAACCGGGCCGCGATAGCGCTCCTGCACCACGAACGCCATGTGTCCGAGCACGACCTTTTGGAGGACTGGTTCCATACGGCTCTCTCCGATCAGGACATCGGTCTACGTGACCGCGTGCGCATGGCGTGCGGCTTCAAAGCTGTCATGGGTTTGCTCGATCTCGTGGGCGACGTGTTCTCCGAGGTTCCTTCTCAAGTGCTGGCGGATCTGCTGAGAGAAGCGGCAAATGACCTCATGAGTCCCAAGCTGGTTGAGAGCCACCCGGCTTAGGACGTCCATCCTGGCCAAGCATTTCGGCACAGGCTGGGTGACTCGGGTGCTGGCAGCTGGCCCCTGCAAGCTTCATCCGCGATAATGCCCGGCTAATTCATTCACAATCCAAACGGGAGGGTACGTCCGATGCGACGCAAAGTGTTCGATGTCCTGGTCAGTGCCGGGGGCCTGCTGGTCGTAGCCGTGCTGGTGGTGTCAGGAGCGCTGCTGATGTGGGCGCAAAGTTTCACCAATTCGAGTGTTCACAACCAGCTGGCTCAGCAGGATATTTTCTTCCCGGCCAAGGCTGACATCACCCCAGCGCAGAGGCCCTACCTCCTCCAGTACGCCAGCCAGCAGGTGCTCACAGGTGAGCAGGCCAATGCATACGCCCAGAAGATCGCTTCTGACGTGGCCGGGATGCCGTACGGCGGCGTCTACGCGAAGATCAGCGCGGCCGCCTTGGCCAACCCAAACAACGCAGCGCTCAAAGCGGAGGCCTCGACGGCCTTCGAGGGCACGACGCTGCGGGGTCTGCTGCTCGAGGCCTATGCATTCGGCACCTTCGGGACGATCGCCCTTTGGGCCGGGATCGCCTCATTCATCCTTGCGGGTCTGATGCTCGTCCTCGTCGCGTTCGGCTTCTGGCACTCCAGACGGGTCCCCGATCACGTGGAGATCCTGGCCCCCGCTTCGAATTAGCGGAATCCGACGGCGATCAGCCCTTTCCGACCTCCGACTTCGCCCGCGCCATCACCTTGGAGATGGCCGAGGCAGCCCAGCTCGAGTTGAAAGCCGGGCCTAGGTTGATGAACGTCAGGAAGACCTCGGCTGTGCCCTGCACGTAGAAGTACTCGTCGTCGGAGAGCGTTTCTTTGAGCAAGGCGAAGTTGCCGCCTGTTTCCAAAAAGCGGATGTGGACGCCTCCACTGCCCCCGCCGTAGCGCGGGGCGGACATGAAGCTCCCGCTGGCCTTGACACCCTTGCCGGCCCCTTGGAGGGAGCTTTCGGCCGCCATCTGGGTCGCAAGGCAAGCTATCGACGACTTGCGGCCGACGGCGGCAAGGTCGGCGAGCGCCTTGGAAGCGGTCGTCAGGAAGGCAACCTCCGAGCTGGCACTCGGCAGGTGGGTCAGCGTCGAGCTCTTCTCGGAATAGGTCGGCGACGAGATGTCCGCGAGGACAACGCCTCCGGTCACTCCGCTCGTGCCGAACGGATCAGGGCTCACCGGACCGCCCTTGGCCATACAGGCGACGGCCTGCTTTCCGAGCGCCAGCTCGGCTTTGGGTGAGGCAACAGGCTCGGAGGTCGCCCATTTGATGCTTGCCGACAGGTCCGACACCTTCAAGTTGATCGCCTTCGCCTGGGCCACCACGGAAGATGACCCGCCGGAAAGCTGGCGGAAGTTGCCCATCGAGGGCAGCGCAAAGACCGAACCTACTGCGAGAGCTCCGGCGAACCCTCCGGCGACAAGGCGGTACCAATATCGGATCATGGTCTCAATATAGGCCCTGGGTCGGCGCCGGCACGGGCTCCGGGCGCCTCGGATCCGTCGCAGAGAAACTCGTCCGGACTGGTAGACACTTGTCGTGGACCTCGTACTTCGGTCGTACGAGCCGGGCGACCGCGAGGCGCTCGTGGCACTCTGGTCGATCTGTGAGCTCACGCGACCATGGAACAACCCCCACCGGGACATCGACCGCAAGCTGGCCAGAGACGGCGACAACCTTTTGGTGCTCGAAGAGGACAACCAACTGATCGGGTCCGTCATGGTCGGCTACGAAGGCCACCGGGGCTGGGTCAACTACCTCGCAGTCCACCCTGACCATCAGCGTCAGGGACTGGGCCGCCTGCTCATGGACGAGGCTGAGAGGCGGCTCCGCGATCTCGGATGCGCCAAAGTCAACCTCCAAGTTCGGGCGTCGAATGAGACCGCGAGAGAGTTCTATCGACAGATCGGCTACACCGTCGACGAGGCGGTGAGCTTTGGCAAGCGCCTCGAGCACGACATTCCGTCACCGAGCTGACCTGCCCAGAAACCATCAAGGCACGACCGGTTGACCGGCCTCGTCTCGACACCGGTCAACCCCGCCGTTCTTCGACGACGCCGCGCCGGAGCCGATGAGCGTCGTCGCGCACTTCAATCCCCTCTACTACGCGGTACAGGCTTCGCGCGCTGAGCCGCGCCGGCGTGCGGGACGTGCTCCGGGTTCAGTCCTTGCCGATTATGACCTCGGTGGCCTTGATCACGGCCTTGACGGCGTCGCCTTCAGTGAGAGCCAGACTCTCCGCGGACTCCCTGGTGATCGCCGACACGACCTCTTGACCGCCGGGCAGGCGGACGACAACGGTCGACATGACCACACCGTGTTCGACGCGAACCACCACGCCGTCCAGCTGGTTCCTTGCGCTCAGTCTCATGATCGGGACGCTAACGGCGAGTAGCTGCGGCACCGCTTGGAGGCGTTCTTTGACCCGCGCGCCGCCGCGGCGCCGGATCGAGTGGTGGCGCGCGTCGGAGCGACCTCGGCTGCACAGGCTCACCCGGTAGCGTCGCTTTCCGATGCCGCAGCTTGTGGTCGCGACGCTGAACCTTCATGCCGGCATCGATGGTTGGGGCACGCCCTTCGACGTCGTGGCGTGTTGCGGCCAGCTCGACGCTGACGTCCTCTTGCTGCAGGAGACCTGGACCCCCGAGGGCGGCGAGGGACTCGCCTCGCATGTGGCGACCTCGCTCGGCTACGAGGCCCACGAAGTTGCCCTGTCCGGTGCCTTGCTGCTCGAATCCGTCGAGGTGGTCGGTACGCGTTGGGGGCCCATAAACCGACGCAAGAACCGTTCCCTCTGGGTAGGCGACGCCGAGGACCTCAGGCACCTGCGCCGTGCGCGGTGGGACAAGGCACGCGCCGGCACCTGGGGAATCGCCTTGCTGTCGCGCCTGCCGGTCAGGCGAGTCGAGACCATCGAGCTCGGCCAACTAGCTCGGGACCCTGCCGAGCGGCGCTCAGCCGTCCTGGCCGAGGTCGAGGTCGGTACTTCCTCGGTCACCGTCGTCGGCACGCATCTCGCCCATTTCACGCAAGGATCGCCGGTCCTGTTGGGGCGACTTCACCGGAAGCTCCCGTCACCGGGCCAACCGGCCGTCCTCGCGGGCGACATGAACTTCTGGGGACCGCCGCTGTCGCTTGCGCTCCCCGGCTGGCGGAGAGCAGTGCGGGCTCGCACCTACCCCAGCTGGCGTCCCCACAGCCAGACCGACCACATCTTCGTCACGCGAGCGGTCGAGGTGATCTCAGGTGAGTCGGTCGCCGTGGGCAGGTCGGACCACTTGCCGCTGCGGGCGCGGCTCGCCGTCGCCGGATGAGCATGTAACCGATCCGAGCCCCGCGAGGTCAGACCTAGGGAGAGGTAGGTCCGGGCATGGTGCCCGACCCGGAGGGGGAAAGGGGCGAGGGTTGCTGGCGTTCACGTTTCCCGGCCAAGGCTCACAGCGACCGGGCATGGGCGCCGCTTGGGTTGACCACCCGTCCTTCGAGCTCGTCGCCCTCGCCTCGGAGATCACCGGCCGCGACCTGGCCCATCTCCTCCTCGAAGCCGACCAGGAAACTCTGACCCGTACCGACAACGCCCAGATCGCCACTTTCGTCCAGAGCCTGATCGTCCTCGACGCCGCCGAGAGGATCGGTATCGAGCCGTCGGCTTCAGCCGGCCACAGTCTCGGCGAGTACACCGCTCTCGTCGCTGCGGGTTCGCTCGATTTCGAAGATGGGCTCCGCCTCGTCTCAGAACGGGGCGCCGCGATGCAAGAGGCTGCCGAATGCGCGCCCGGGACGATGATCGCCGTGCTCGGTCTTGACGACGAGACCGTCGAGGCGGCTTGCCGGCGCGTCGACGGCGAGGCGTGGATAGCGAACTTCAATGCGCCCGGCCAGGTGATCGTCGCTGGAACCTCCGAGGCACTTGCAGAGTTCAGCGCGATCGCGAAGGAGCTCGGCGCGAAACGCGTGCTTTCGATGCCGGTCGGAGGTGCCTTCCACACTCCCCTCATGTCGGGCGCGCGCGATCGGCTCCGCAAGGCCGTCGCGACCACGAGCTTCCATGCGCTCGACCCGGTGGTCGTGGCGAACGTGGACGCCCGCCTGCACGACGATCCCGACGAGTGGCCGCAGCTACTGTCCGCGCAGCTGTGCAGTCCGGTCCGCTGGCGCCAGAGCCTCGACACCCTCCTGGGCGAAGGCATGCAAACCTTCGTCGAGCTTGGGCCCGGTGGCGTGCTGACCGGCTTGTTGGGGCGCGTGGCTCCGACAACGGACGCGATCGGGGTGTCGGTCTCCACTCCGGACGATCTCGATCATCTGGTCGAGATCCTCGCTGACGGCATAGTGGGTGCTGCCCCGGCGGGCGAGCGCTTCCACATGACCGAGCGGCTCGTCGTCTCGCCGACGGTAGGGCTCTTCGAGCCTGCGCCGGGTCTGAACGGCTATCTTCCCGGTGGCGTCGGCCGATCAGCGGACCCGGTCCTGATCCAGGTCGGCGGACTTCTCGGTAACGTCGGTACGACCGAGGTGCGGTCCGCGTTCTCCGGCACCCTCGAAGGTGTGCTCGTGCTGGCCGGTGAACGGGTGACGCGCGGCCAGCCCATCGCATGGTTGCGAGCCCCGATCCAAGACGAGAGGACATGATGAGAGGCGCACAGATCACCGGATGGGGTCTCTCTCTGCCGGACACGGTCGTCACCAACGCCGACTTCGAGGCACGTCTCGACACGAGTGACAAATGGATCGTCGAGCGGACCGGGATCAAAGAGCGGCGCCACGGTGGGACGACTTCAGGGCTCGCCGTCGAATCCGCCCGGCGCGCCCTGGAGCGGGCAGGACGCCGCGGCCAGGAGATCGACCTTCTCGTGCTCGCGACCACCAGCCCCGACCAAACCGTCCCCGCAACCTCGTCGTGGGTCCACCACCAGCTCGGTTGCCGTGGTGCTGCATTCGACTTGAATGCCGCGTGCGCCGGTTTCGTGTACGGGCTCGTGACCGCCGTCGCGCTGCTCGACGCGGGACACGAACGCGCGCTCGTCATCGGTTCGGACACCCTGTCGCAGATCACCGACCAGAATGACCGGAACACTGCGGTGCTCTTCGGCGACGGGTCCGGTGCGGTTGTCGTCGAGGCCACCGAGGGCGAACCGCTGATCCTCGCGCACGATCTCGGGCTGGACGGGTCCTTGACTCGGATCCTCTACTGCGACAGGGGCGGCTTCATCGTGATGGAAGGCCGCGAGGTCTTCCGCAAGGCGGTGCGAGCGACCGTCGAGTCTGCGGAGCGCGTGCTGAAGCAGGCCGATGTCACGGCCGAGGAGATCACCCTGTTCATCCCGCACCAAGCCAACATACGGATCATCGACGCCGTGGGCCAGCGGCTCGGCATCGATCCAGCGCGTTATGCGATCTGCCTCGACCACACCGGCAACACTTCGGCGGCGTCGTGTGGGATCGCGCTTTCGGAGGCCGCCGACGCTGGGCGTCTCAAAGATGGGGACCTCGTTCTGTTCTCCGGCTTCGGAGCGGGGATGACCTGGGCGAGCGCCGTGGTGCGATGGGGTGGGGCGCCGGTAGCGACAATCGGCGCCGGTGGGCCCGGAGAGCGAGAGTGACCGGGAAGCCGGGCGTCCCCGCGATTGGCGATGACGCGGCCGGCGGTGCAGTTGGCGGGCGGGTGGTCCTCGTGACCGGCGGCTCGCGCGGCATCGGGCTGGCCTGTGCGCGGCGGTTCCAGGCCGGGGGCGACCGCGTCGCGGTCACCTGGAGGACGAAGCCGCCTGAGGTGCTCGAGGGGCCCGCCGGGACGCACCGGCTCTTGCCTGTCGGCTGCGACGTCACTTCGCCGGGGGACGTGGAACGAGCCTTCGTGGAGATCGAACAGGCGCTCGGCCCTGTTCAGGTCCTTGTCTGCGCGGCCGGGATCACCGACGACACCCTGCTCCTTCGCATGTCCGAGGAGCGGTGGGACAACGTCATCCAGACGAACCTGACCTCCGTCTACAGGACCGCAAAACGGGCACTCGGGCCCATGGTCCGGGCGAGGCAGGGCCGCATCGTCCTGATCTCGTCGGTTGTCGCTTTCATGGGTTCCGCGGGCCAGGTCAACTACGGGGCTTCCAAAGCCGCGCTAGTGGGGTTCGCCCGCTCACTGGCGAGAGAGGTGGCCTCTCGCGCCATCACAGTCAACGTGGTTGCCCCCGGGTTCGTGGCCACGGATATGATCGCTGTGCTAGGAGAAGATCGCGTGGCGGCGCTGACATCCATGGTGCCGCTCGGGCGGCAAGCTGCCCCCGACGAGATCGCCTCGGCCGTCGAGTTCCTAGCCTCAGACGGCGCCAGTTACGTGACCGGCGCCGTGCTGGCCGTAGACGGTGGTCTCGGTATGGGCCACTGACTCATCGCAACCAATCAACCGACGAGAGAAAGCAGCCCACGCATGGACAACGAAGCGACGTTCGAAAAGTTCAGGGCCTGTGCGGTCGAGATCCTGAACGTGCCGAGCGAAAAGGTGACCCTTGAAGCAAACTTCGCGAACGACCTCGACGCCGACAGCCTCGACTTGGTCGAGCTCGTGATGGAGCTCGAGGAGGTCTTCAGCATCACCGTCGACGAGAGCGAGCTCGAAGGCGTCGAGACCATCGGTCAGGCGTACGAGCTCGTGACTTCGAAGCTCTGATGGCCCACGCCGAGCTCGAGCCCGACCGAGGGGGTCGCCGCAGGGTCGCAGTCACGGGACTCGGCGTCGTGTCGTGTTGCGGGATCGGCAAGGATGCCTTCTTCGCGGGTCTCAATGGCCCGGCACCCGAGGGCGAGCACCGGGTCCGGGGCTTCGACTCCTCGCTGTGGTTCGATGCCAAAGAAGTGCGGCGTGTAGACCTCTTCGCCCAATTTGCAGTTGCTGCCGCCGAGATGGCGCTCGAGGATGCCGGCCAGCTCGATGTCGATCCAGCGCTCGCCGGCATTCAGATCGGCACCGGCGTCGGGGGTCTCAGCACCATGGAGGCCCAGATCGGCGTGCTGCTGGAGAAGGGGCCGCGACGGGTGTCCCCGTTTCTCGTGCCGATGATGATGGCGAACGCCGGCGGAGCGACAGTCTCGATGCGCCTCGGTTGGCGAGGGCCGTGCGAGACGATCACCACGGCTTGCGCGTCGGGCACGCACTCGATTCTCGCCGGCCACCGCCTGATCGCCACTGGACGCTGTGACGCGGTGCTCGCTGGCGGTGCCGAGGCCGCAATGACCCCCGTCGCGCTTGCCGCATTCGGCAACATGACGGCACTGTCGACCAGTGGGCAGTCGCGGCCGTTCGACGTGCGTCGAGACGGTTTCGTCATCGCCGAAGGCGGGGCCGTGCTCGTGCTCGAGGAGCTCGAGCGCGCTCTCTCTCGGGGGGCGCACATCTACGCGGAGCTGCTCGGCGGTGCGTCGAGCGCGGACGCTCACCACATAACCGCGCCAGCTCCGGGAGGTGCCGGCGCGATCGGCTGCATGGAGCTGGCACTCGAGGACGCCGGGCTCACGGCGGGCGATATCGCCCACGTCAACGCGCACGGCACCTCAACTCCCCTGAACGACATGGCCGAAGCCGAAGCCATTGACAAGATCTTTGGCCGGCCCGGACCGCTGGTCACTTCCATCAAGGGCGTGACCGGTCATTCGCTCGGGGCGGCGGGAGCGCTCGAAGGCGTCGCCTGCGCGTTGTCGATCGACCGACGGCTGATCCCGCCGACGGTGGGCCTCGAGCAGCAGGACCCCGAGATTCACCTCGACATCGTCCGGGACGCCCCCCGGGAGTGGGAACCGGGGCCCGTCTTGTCGAACAGCTTCGGTTTCGGCGGGCACAATGGATGCATCGTGCTCGCTCCCACGTCTGCTTGAGTCACGGGTCGCGAGGAGTTGTCGGTCCCCGAGGATCCCGCCGGCCCGAATGGCCCGCGGCCACCTGACTGCGCCTTTGCCGGTTTCAGCGACGATCCTCCGTGGCTGATCAATCCGGATGAGCTTCCCTGGCGCGATGGCATAGACGTCATTCGGACAAGGACGCGAGCAGAGGTTCCGAGCCTCGTCCGGCGCCGCCGGTTCCCCCCTGCGCACCGCATAGTCAAGGTCGGCTGGACGCTCGGGCGTGCCGTCGGGGCCTGGTACTTCGTCGATCGGGGTCGCGGTCAACCACGATCACGCCTCGGTTTGTCGCGGCGGCTGCGGATCGCCTTCGGCACGCTCGGACCCACCTACATCAAGCTCGGCCAGATCCTCTCATCGGGAGATGGGATCTTCCCCGAGGAGATCGTCTCGCAGTTCCGCCTTCTGCGTGATCGTGTGCCCCCAGAGTCGTTCGACTCCGTGCGTCGGATCGTCGAGGCGGAGCTTGCCGGCTCCCTCGACGCGACTTTCGCCGAATTCGACCGAGCCCCGATTGCTGCCGCCTCCATCGCCCAGGTCCATGGTGCCCGCCTCCTCACTGGCGAGCGTGTCGTGGTCAAGGTCCAGCGGCCCGACGTCGCCGAGCTCGTCCGTAGGGACCTCGCCGCCATGAGCTTCTTCGCCCCGTTCCTCGTCGGGCGGATCCCGGTTGCCGCGCTCGCCAACCCACCGGCCCTTATCGAGCTCTTCGCCGAGACGATCGTCGAGGAGCTCGACTTCCGGCTTGAGGCCGCCAACATGCTCGATGTCGGCCACGTCCTCGCCGAGACTGGCCAGCGCTCCATCATCGTGCCGCGCCCGCATCCCCGGCTGGTCACGCGCCGGATGCTTGTCATGGAACGGCTCGACGGCTTCGCATGGGACGACGTCGTGGGCATGCGAGCCATCGGGATCGACACGACGGCGGTCCTGCGGGCGGAGATGATCTCGTTCCTCGAAGGGGCCATGCTCTACGGCGTCTTCCACGGCGACTTGCACGGTGGGAACCTCTTCGTCCGCTCTGACGGCCGCGTCGCCATGCTCGATTTCGGCATCACTGGCCGTCTCGGCGAGCGACAGCGTCTCGCGTTCTTGCAGCTTCTCATCGGCGGTTCGACGAGCAACGTCCAGATCCAGGTGCACGCGTTGAAAGAGCTCGGTGCGCTCAGCGCCGACGCGGACGTGGAGCAGGTCATCAGGGACCTTGGCCTGGACAAGCCGACTCCAGACGTGACCGCCTTGTCGGCCGACGAGCTGACTGCTCAACTGCGAGATCTCACCAAGCAGCTCCTTGCCTATGGCGCGCGGATGCCGAAAGAGCTGATGTTGTTCGTGAAGGACATGTTGTTTCTCGACGGAGCAGTCGCGACGCTGGCTCCTGGGATCGACCTGCTCGGAGAGGTGGCTCTGATCGCGACGTACTTCTTTGACCGCTACGGCGAACGAATCGCGTCCGAAGTCGGGCTCGATCCCCGTACCGTCCCGATCGACCTCGACGGGTTGCGATCGTCGATGGGCCTTTCAACCGACACCGAGCAGTTCACGTACCGGGACCTGCAGGAGCGCCGCGAGGCCGTGCTCAAGAAGTTCGAGCGCGGAGAGCCTTAG
>PMVZ01000065.1 GCA_003166375.1 Acidimicrobiaceae bacterium
AGACCCTCACCATCGCCAAGTGACGAGCCGTTGGCTTTTATGCCGGGTTCTCGTCGATGGGCGACACAAGGAACCGTGTCGACTGCCTGCGCACGGCATCGACACGGGCACACGACTACCACCCGCCCCCTACGCCGCCACGTTGGGCCCGGCCCTCGGCCCGATGCCGGGCGGACCGGGCACGACTCGAAGGTCTTGATAGGCCGCTACTTATCTGTAGCGGACTACTCCGTCGTGGCGCACGGAGCCTCACCAGGGCCTCGGCGGCACCGCAGCTCACGGTGGGTGAAGGCACGGCAAGCAGGTCGGCGCGAGCTACTCTGCGCGATCCCGCGTTCCGCCCCTAAGTACTATCTGCAGAAGGCGGGAACGGGTAATAAGGTCCTTTCCTCCGTCGCTCTCCCATCGAAGTGGTACCTGCTCTGGACGTTCAACTGCGGAGCAAAGCGCGGGACGTTCAAACTGACTTCAACCAAGAAAGGACAGCCATTGCTCGCCGTCACCGACCAGACGGGGCTCGGCGGAGGCGGCCAGCGGCCGTTTACCAAGTCGGGCACGTACAGGTTTGCGATGAGGACGACCTGCAGTCGGAAAGTGACCGTTGCGTCCAAGCCGCCTAGTGCTGCCAAGTCGACGACGACCACCACAGCGCCGAAGAAGTAGGGCCAAGATTTCAACTGTTTGAAGGCCGTGAGCTAGTCCTTCTTCACATCTAGATCCGACGGGGGCGGACGAGAGTTCCGTCCCCGTCGGCTATCTCAATCAGATTCACTTGCTGGCAGAAGTTCATGCTCACGAGCCTTGATGAGCGTCTCTGCGCGAGTTGTGCTTCCGATCTTTTGATAGATGCTCGCGAGTTGGGTCTTCACGGTATTGACCGACACGAAGAACGAGTCGGCGATCGACTGCCGTGAGCCGGTTCCTGACAGCGCCTCCAGCACGGCCTGCTCGTGCTCGCTCAGATCTACAAAGACGAGCTCCTCGGGGTAGACCGGGGCCTGTCGGGCGAGGATCGCAGCGTCATCCGGTTCCATGTCCCGCTCGCCGAGCGTGAGGAGCTGTGCGCGATCTGTAGCCGGGATCGTGGCGAACGCGCGCAGGATACCGGTTTCCCCATACAGATCGAGTGCTTGGTTCACCAGGCGCTGGGCGTTGCGCGAGTCTTCTCCCCTCAAGGCTGCGACCGCCCCGAGCAGCAGCATCTCGAGACGATCTCGAGTCGACGTCGCCGGGTCCCACGTCAATGGGTCGATTTCCACCGAAGCTGCGTAATGGCCACTCAAAAGACGGATCCTGGCGGCTGGCACGCGGTTTAGGGGCATGCTGTCGCCCTGGGAACCAATGAGCTGCTTTGCCCTTTCCCCCCGTCCACAAGCAATGAGCAGATCCGCCTTGGCGCGCGCCATGAGCGCCGCGACAGCCCCTTTGGTGAAGTGGTCGTCGTCGTACGCCGCTTGCACCTGAGCGAGGCGAACCAATGCCTCGCGGGCGTTACCGGAGTGCAGAGCGTGCTGCGCGTAAAGGTAGGCGATGAACGGCCAAAGCTCGAGAGGTGCCGAGCCGTCACCCAGGTAGTCCAGCTCTGACCGGACCCCGACATCGTCGAGTCGGTCAAGAGCCAGGAATCCCGCCGCCACATGGGCGCCGATACCGATCACATAGTCGCCCGGCCAGTCACGGGTATCGAAGTCGCGGTGACGACTCACCCACTTCTGTGCCCCCGCGGTATCGCCTCGGATGACATAAGTGAGGGCTAGGTTCGCCGCCGCCTGGGACTGGACGAAATCGACCCCGGAGCCCGTGCCGTAATCCCACGCCCGCCTGTATGAGCGAATGGCACTGGCATCGTCGTGAAGCAGGGAAAAACTGAGTCCTCTTTGCAAATGGAACCACGCGAACCTGCTCTTGGACGCTTCTTGCGTCACTGCGAGCGCGCCGGCCCGGGCGTTCACGCGATCCCCGAACGCAGCCGAGTCCTGAAACCGGCCGAGCAGGCGGAGCTGGATCAGATAGCCGGTAGCGACAATAAGAAGTTCACCCAAAGACATCGCGTCCCAGTGCACTCGCACCAACCGCGCGCACGTATCGGCGAACGCACGTGAAGTCGCCCTACGACCGTCTGCGTCGGTATCGACGGCTGCGATCTGCAGGATGTCGCGGAAGACCTGCATGGAGGGACGAGTTGCGAGCACGGCGGCGGGCAGGGCGTCGAGCGTCTCGCGCAAGAGGCCGGCATTCTTCATGATCATCGTCGGGATGTTCTCGGACCACAGCCGGTCCATCAGCTCCCAGTCCCTGCCCATGGCGGCGTGATGGAACGCGAAGGGGATGTGTTCCCCGTCGCTGTGGACGGTGAACCATTCGCCGAGACGACGGTGAAACTCTTGCGCCCCTCCCGGCGCGCTCGAAGCGTACTGATCACGAAGTACGGCGCGAACGGGGGCAGGGATCGTGAACAGCACTTCTTCCGCCCCGTTTACACGCTCCATGAGCCCCGTCGCCTCCATAGCGTCGAGGAGCCGGCTCGGTCCGGAGTCGTCACACAGGTCGCGAAAGAGCTGCCAGCTCACCGGTTCGGCAAGCGAGAAGCGCATCAGCTGCGCCATCAGGGCCTCGTCGCCGATATCGGACAGGACTTTGGTTCGCAGGTACTCCTCGATGCCGACAGGTCCTACCCCGACATCTTCGGCGCCGGTCAATGCCATCCTGATCAACGAGATCCAGCCCCCGACCGCCTCGTGCAGGCGCTCGGCCCCGGGCCGGTCGAGTGGCGTGCCCATGGCCTGGGCAAGCTCGACGATCTCATCGACCCCGAGGAGCAGCTCCTTGGCCTCGATGACGTTGACCTGCATCATTCCGGCGGCCAACGATTCAATGGGATGGTGACCTCGACAGCACACGTAAAGATGAAAGTGGCGGTTGCGTTCGACCAGACCTATCAGCTCCGCCAGGACTCGCTCGTCGCGGACGTGGTGAAAATTGTCGACTACTAGGACGAACTTCCGATCGGGAGACTCCATGAGCAGCGCTGCGCTCAGCTCATCCAATCCAGTTAGTGCTAATTGTCTGGGCGCGCGGTCGGTCACCAGGCCAGCGTTCCGCAGCGACTGGCTCAGGCAATCCTCGAAGCTCTGGANNTTGGCTTTCGAGCCAGGCCGCGACCCCTGTGGTCTTGCCGTACCCGTGAAGGCCCCGTACCACTGTTATCGGGGCCCATTCGCTCAATCGCTTCTCCAGCCTTGGGCGCCTGAGAACGTGGTCGGCGATACGCGGTAGTGATGGTTGGTTCGCAGGACCCATCGTCCCCACTCCCTCCTTTTGATGGCTCCGGCACTCACGTCCGGATCGAGGAGCAGGGTCTGGGCTCGATTAAGTACTTATCATTATAACGAACTGTCGGCTGTTCCGCCAGGATAGTCTATGGAACGACAATTTTGGACCGTACTCGGCCAAGCTCGCCAAGCCGGAACGCGTCAGGGGCCCCTGAAACTCCTCCCATCATTCTGCAGCTCGAACCAGCTCGTGGAGGTGCTCCTCCCAGCTGAGGCGCATCCAATCGAGGCCCAAGAGTGCAGATCTATAGCCAGGCCCTCGCCGCAAGACTCGACGCCTGCCAGGACCAAGAGCGACGCAGGAGGTGAACGTTGGCCGGTCGGCTACTGCCCCGTGATCCGGTGGCGCAACTCAACGTAGACCTCAATGCCGACGATCGCCTTCAGTTCC
>PMVZ01000243.1 GCA_003166375.1 Acidimicrobiaceae bacterium
GAGGGAATTCTTCGAGCGGTCGGGCGGGCACTCGTGATCAATGGCTACGACGTGGAGACGGCCGCGGACGGTACGACCGCCATCCGCTCTTTGACGGCTCAGGCCCCGGACGTAGTCGTCCTCGACGTGTCCATGCCAGGTGTCGACGGCCTTGAGGTCTGTCGCCGATTGCGTAAGGCGGGGGACAGGACACCGGTCCTCATGCTCACCGCGCGCGAGGGCGTCGACGACCGCGTCGCCGGGCTCGACGCCGGGGCAGACGACTATCTGGTCAAGCCATTCGCCCTCGAGGAGCTTTTGGCGAGGCTTCGCGCACTGCTTCGGCGTGCCGGCCCGACCGAGGCGAGCGAAGTCTTGGGCTATGGCGACCTCTCCCTCGATCTCGGATCGAGGGAGGTTCGTCGTGCAGGTCGAGAGATCGAGCTCACTCGCACGGAGTTCCTTCTCCTCGAGCTCTTCTTGCGGCACCCGGGTCGAGTTCTCACGCGCCACGTGATCTCTGCGAACGTCTGGGACTACGACTTCGGTCCGGCCTCGAATTCGCTTGATGTCTACATCGGCTACCTGCGTAGGAAAACCGAGGCACAAGGCGAGAGTCGCCTTATTCAAACAGTCCGCGGCGTCGGCTACGTCCTTCGGGAATGAGTTCGTTCGGCGGGGGACCCCTCGAGACCCGTGGAGGCTGGCTCGGCGGAGGGGGCCGAGCGGCGAGACTTCAAGTGCGTTCGCGCGTCGCTCTCATCACCACACTCGCTGTCGCTGTCGCAGTCATTTTGGTTTCCGCTAGTGCATATGTCGTATTTCGCCACGACATGCTTGACACGGTCGACGGCACGCTCACAAGCCAGGCCGAGACGCTAAACAACGCGCGCACGCAAGGCGGCCTCCGCGCCGCGCTCGATCTCTTGTTTAGCCCGCCATCCTTGCTCGCTAACCAACCTGCCGAACAGGTCGTTGAAGCCAATGGGCTGGTCGTCACTCCCTCACACAGCTCAACTCAGCTTCCCGTGACCGCGAAGGTGCGCGCGGTCGCGGCCGGCAAGGCCAACGGCTATTTCACGAGCACGACTGTCGGTTCGGTACCCGTGCGCGAACTGGTGACCGGATTCGGCAAAGGGCTTGCGCTCGAACTCGTCCAACCGGCGCGGAACGCCGAGCTCGAGCGGCTCGCCGTCGCACTCGCGCTTGCAGCAACCGCCGGCGTGGTCCTCGCTCTGCTCCTCGGGACCGCTATTGCGGGGCTTGTTCTGCGACCGGTACGACGGCTGACCGCTGCAGCGGAGAGCCTCGCCGCAACCCGAGACTTTGGAACGCGGATCCCAGTTGAGGGCCGCGACGAACTCAGCAGACTCGCAGTGAGCCTCAACACGGTCCTGGCCGCGCTTCAGAGCTCTCAGCTCGCTCAACGCCAGCTCATCGCCGATGCCTCGCATGAGTTGCGAACACCATTGACGAGTCTCCGCACCAACGTCGACATTCTGGCCGGCCGCATCGAGATCGATCCCGAGGCGAGAACGCAACTCCTCGAGGACGTGGTCGAGCAGCTAGACGGGCTGGGTCACCTCGTTGGCGATCTGATCGAGCTTGCCCGGCAGGAAGGAACGCTCGACGTATCCCGGCACACGGACGTCGTTGCATTCCACGATGTCGTCACGGACGTCCTCGAAGACATGCGGCGCGACCCGCATGTCGACATCAAGGACAGTCTCGTCCCCGTGTTTGTTCGCGGGGTACGCAACGACCTCGCTCGGGTTGTGGCGAACCTCGTGAGCAACGCCGCGAAGTGGAGCCCACAAGGCACCGTAATCGAGGTCACGCTGAGCGTTGACTCGGCGGCGGCGGTCCTCTCGGTGATCGACAAGGGGTCTGGGATTGCGGCAGAGGATCTTCCGTATATCTTCGACCGGTTCTACCGCGGTTCCACTGAGCGCAAGGTGCCAGGATCGGGCCTGGGCCTGGCGATCGTCCGGCGAATCGTCGAGGTCCACGGCGGCGAGGTTCGAGTCATCACTTCCACTCTCGCCAAAGGGTCTTGCTTCGAAGTGCGACTGCCAATCGCCAATCCGTAGATCGGGGAAGAGGCAGCGTGCGGAGTTTCTTGAACGCTTAACTCCTCGAGCTGGCCGACGCCCCTTCGACTCCGNNGCGGTCGATCCGGCCCAATTTGGAACTAGTCAGCTGATTCGCGATCCGTCACTTTTAGCTTTCCGACGAGTGCTGAAGGAAGTGCCCGATGCTGTTTGCACACTCGCAGTCGATGGTCTGGCTGCGGTGCTGCCGGGTGCGCGACGGGTCACGCTTTCCGGGTCGGGCACACGGCAGCCGACAGGGGTTGCCTGGTTCTCCGATGTTGCCGCGTGGATCGATCGCGTTCACGGGATCGTCACCGACGCAGCGGTAGCCCTGCTGAGTCTGCTGTACCAGTGGGTCCACGCTCAGGAACTGGCCCGTGGCGGGGTCGTAGTAGCGCCCTATCAGGTAGATCGAGCCCAGCGGATGGGTACG
This sequence comes from Acidimicrobiaceae bacterium, assembly GCA_003166375.1. Classification (GTDB taxonomy): domain Bacteria; phylum Actinomycetota; class Acidimicrobiia; order Acidimicrobiales; family Bog-793; genus Fen-455. The sequence goes on from PMVZ01000243.1 coordinate 2,506, forward strand.
TGGGTCTCCGGAGCGATAGTTTCGGCAGGTGATGTGGCTAAGAACTGGCAAGGTTCACGCCTCGTCAGACGCCGAGGCCAGTGTCGTGACCTCGATCGTTGGTGATCCCTCGCGATCGCTGGTGCTCTTGGGCTAGCTGAAGTGCCCGCGCCCGCCACGCCTCGACAAGTCGACTCAACTCCTCGTATTGAACATCGTCAAGCTGAAACTCCGCTCTTCCGAGCCGACCGAATCGGTCCATCATCTCGGCAAATACCGTGGGCTCGAACCCTCGATCTTTCTCGCCTGCGAGTTCGAACAGCCGGTCAAGACCGAATCGGTCTTCAAGTGCCTCCAGGTCTACGAAGTCCCTGGCCTCGGCTCGGCCGAACACCGCTAGCAACTTGTCAGCGGCTAGCTCCTCTGCAGACAGGATCTGAAAGCCTGGACCTTGATCCGCTGGAAAGAGTCTGGCGTCGCTGGCCAGATCCAGCTCGGTCCGATCGTCCTCATCCTCGATGACAAAGCGCGCAAAACCGGGGCCTTCCTGCACCCGCTTGACCTGCAGGTCGGCGTCTCGAAGAGCCTGTTCAGCTACGGGAACGAGTCGGTCGACCGCAGCAGCGCTGAGTCCGAAGAAGTCGAGGTCTCGAGTCCTGCGATCGATGTCGCCACGAACTATCAGCGCCCCACCGCCGGCGAGTGCGAAGTCTTCCGCCTCGCTAAGTCCGGCGATGATTCTGGCTATCCGCTCCTGCAGCGGACTCAGCACGCAAGGACCACCCCTCGGTGCCGTAGGAGCCAGTCTGCCCACGCTCGCCTCACTGTCGGGGGCAGCACCAGTTCGTCGAAAAGCTCGACGAGCTCGCCAACGTCGATGTAGAGCCGAACGTCGTCCTCGGTACCTTCGCGAAGAACCTGCTCATAGACGCGGATGCAGTCGGCTCGCTGCTCGAGGTCGTAGGTGATCGACGGATCGCTCCATCGAACGTGGAACGGCAGCTCGACCACGCCCGATGCCTTCACCACCGAAGGATCGTCGATATCCTCTGGGATCGCGACTGGGCGGGCGGCAGGTCCGAGCCATGGATTGCGAGTCCGCGACATATCTACATTGTACGGCCGAGTTCGCCCAGCTCACGAGGCTCGTCG
>PMVZ01000001.1 GCA_003166375.1 Acidimicrobiaceae bacterium
GCGGGCGTGAGCTGGGTACCGGTGGCATTGCTCGCGCTGTTGCGCCTCTCCGAGTGTTCCACATCGCGCGACGCTTCAGCCGAAGCGCGCCGCGCCACACTCCGGTCGCGGCTCGGCTGGACAGCTCTTCTCGGTGTGGCCGGGGCGATGGCCATCCTCGCCGGCGAACCGCGGGCTATCGCGGACTTCGCCGTGATCGTCGGCATCTACGCGCTGTGGCGGGTGCTTCGTCTCGGGCGCGGCACCGCACCGTATCTCGGGTGGATGGTGGGCGGCGTGTTGCTCGCAGTCGGGCTCGGCGCCGTCCAGTGGGTGCCTGGAGCTGCAGCCGTGAGCACCTCTCAACGTGCAGCGAGCAGCGCGTACTTGTTCACCTCCGGATCGCTGGCCAACAGGTGGCTCCTGCTGATGCTCGTCCCCGACCTCCTGGGCGGGTCGGGGTCCTTCGGACAGCCTCCCTTCCTGGCCAACTACAACCTCACCGAGGTGACCGGCTACATCGGCCTCATGCCGCTCGTTGCGTCGTTCGCGCTTCTCGGCCGGTTGCGACTTCGGCGACCTTTGCCGGAGTGGCTGATCTGGCAGGTGATGGCGCTCGTCGGGATCCTCCTGGCCCTCGGGGGGAACACCCCCCTTTGGCACTTGCTGATCCGGGTGCCGTTCTTCGGCGGTCAGCGACTACAGAGCCGCAACATCCTCATAGCGGACATGGGCTTCGCCTTCCTCCTCGCCTACTGGTCCGACGCCTGGTTGGCCGGTGCTCGGGCGCGACGGATCACTCGGGCTGCGCCCGTGCCAGCAGCAGGAGGTGCGTCGTCCGCGGCGGGGACGGCACCGGCGCCCTCATCAGCGGAAGCGGGATCCATATACGCGTGGCGGGTCCGGATCCTCGGGGTGGTGCCCGGGTTGCTGGCTGTCGCGACTGTCACAGTCGGCATCGCCTGGGGGGCAGGGCTTCTGCAGTGGTTGGGAGTCAGCCTTCGCTCTGCCACCGCGGACGGAGGCCTGCGGTTGTGGTTCTTGCCGTTTGGTGTGCTCGGCCTCGGGGCGGTGGCTCTGATCCTTTGGGGACACCGGCTCGAAGCACGTCGGCGCACACAGGCGCTAGTCGGGTTCGTGATCGTCGACGTCGTCACCTTCACGCTGATGGCGGTGGTCTCTCTGGCGCCCAACCTCGGCGGAGGTTCCACAAGATCGACCACCTCCACCTCCGCGACCGCCGGACCCACTCACACCAACAGCCCTGGAGCGTCCGTCCCTAGTCCCCGGACCAAGACCACCGCGGCAGCCTTCACAGGTTCCGGGCGCTTCGCCGTCTATGACCCCGACCTAATCGACTCCAACGGGCTCCGTGTCATCGAGGCACCAGACCTGAACGTCATCCACGGTGTTGCGTCCGTGCAGGGTTACAGCTCGATCGTCGACGGCACCTATGCCTCTGCCACCGGCTCACACCAGTCGACCGGCCTCGGGCAGGACATCCTCAGCCCTCGTGCTGTCGGGGACGGGACGCTCGACCAGCTCGACACCACGGTCCTGTTTTCACCACGCGATTACTTCCTCGTCTCTCCCGAATCCGATCTGGCTACGCCTGATCCGGCGGCGGGTGAGCGCCATCTCGCGCCTGGTGGACGTGCTACGTGGTACTTGGGTGAAGACCTGGCCGTCACGAGCATCGTGATACCGGACGCGAACGCCACTAGCGACGTGGGAAGCGGCCTGCAGTTCGGAGTGGTCACGTCCACGGGCGACACGACGTGGGTACCCGCGGCGACCCCAGACGGCCCGCACTTCCTTCGGGTCGCGCTCGCTCGTCCTGAGAGTGCCGTTGCTCTCGTTGCCAAGGCAGGCCGGACGCAGATCGGACTCGGCTCCCCTTCGGTCACGAGCGCGGATGGGACCCACTGTGTCGCGGACGGGCAGCTTCAGGCGGCGATCTCCCCTCCCCGTTGGACCTTTCGGGGCCTCGACGGATCCTTCGCCGTCTTCGCGAACCACTTCGCGCGTCCGGCTTTGACGCTGCGGGGTTCCCCAGGGGCATCGGTGTACGCGACGGCGGGTCCGGTGTTTGCCCCTTCGGCGGCTGCCGTCTCGTCTCGCCACGGCGTAGATGTCATAAGGTCCGAAGCAGCGATCCCAGGCTGGACTGCCACATGGCACCCGGACGCCGGCCCGGCTGTGACGCTTCGGGTACGCCGCGTGGGCCTGGTGCAGGGGGTAGACGTGCCTGCCGGCCACGGCATTCTCACCTGGACTTACAGGACACCGGGGTGGACCGTCGGGTGGGTTCTGTCCGCCTGCGCGCTCGCAGCCTTGGCGGTCTTGATCGTCTGGGCGCTGGCAACGCGGCGCACGCGAAGCCCCGAATCAGTGCCGAGGCCCTGAGTCGAACATGAGGCCCTGGGCCACAGAAGATACGTTACGCGAACGAAACTCACTCATGAGTGAAGCCGGCCTTTCGGCCGGCTTCACGAACGGACATCTATGAAGTTGTCTCCAACCGCCTCTAAAGCCACGCAATGCCCTCGGGCGGAGACCGTCTTGTCGGTCGGCCAGCACGCGACTGGCACCTCCACGGCCTTGTTATGGGCTGGACCCGGGCGGTAGATCTGGTAGCTCCGCAGTCTCCGAAATTCGGTAGCCGGCGGAGCCTGACTAACGCGGCGGACC
>PMVZ01000390.1 GCA_003166375.1 Acidimicrobiaceae bacterium
CAAATCCCGCCTTCCCGACCAGATAAGTCCTGGTCATGGCCCACTTTTTTATCCACAGGGCCACCGCTCTCATTGGCAGACCACGTACAGACCACATCCATCGCGGTTTCCAACGGTCTCCGAAGGTGTACTTGGGACTCCAACAGCGGTTCGCGGCGCCTTCTTGTCTGAACTCGCGGTGAGGTCGACCAGCGGTCCTCTCGGTTGCAGCGAAGCCGCTTGAACTCCGTTCCGTGGGTGGCGAGACGGTCGTAATTCCGCGCCGTGCGACCTGAGTTTTCGTTCTGCTCGGCTTCCTTCGGCCGAGACTCGATGGAGGGGGCAGGAGGCGGACAGGACGTCGTCTTGCGGATCGAAGCGTGCCTACTCAAAACCTAGCGACCTGACTACGTATCGCACATTCGTCGCACCGCCTCGCGTAGAGCTGACGGTGCCTCTAGTGGCGTCAGATGACCGATGCCTTCAAGGACGTTGAGGCTGGCCAGGTCGTCCCGGACCAGCTGGATTGCGACACCTGCTTCCGCGACCGGCACCACCGTGTCGGACGCACCCCAGACGAAGTCAACGGGAACCTTGAGACCTTGCAGCTGATCCTCGTAGTTCTCGTTCACCGCCTTCACGAGAACGTCCCGCATGACTCCTTGAGCGCGGCGGTAGTCCTCGGAGCCATGTCGCTTCTTCCAGGCCTCCAGCCGGCGCTCCGTGATCAATCCAGATTTGCGCAGCGTTCGAATCATGCGGAGTCTCGCACTGGGTTTTGAAGCCGGGCGGGCACAGAGCTGGGGAACGCCGGTCAAGACCAGCGCCCGAATCAACTCGGGTCGAGCCGCGGCGAGCTGGAGCGCAATGCGACCACCGAAGGAGTGCCCCAGCACGACGACCGGATCGGGAAGTTCCTCCAGTACCGGTAGCAGCGCTTGGGCGTAGTCGGCCGTTGACCAGGCAGTCGGCGGCGGCGAATGGACTCCGCCAAAGCCGGGAACATCGACTGCAAGAGCTGGAAGGCCTTGGAGCACGGATTGGAAGTCCGCCACGGTCCTCATCCATCCAGGGAACGCGACGACCTGGATCGGTTCCTCGCCGTACTGCCACGCGAAGAGGTCACCAGCTACACGGCGGAGCACCTGGTCATTCTTCCGCAGGCAGAGGCACGAGACGGTCGAGTTTTTCGTCAGTGTTCCTCGAACGTGCTCTCTAACCTGGGTCCACGGCTCTTAACTGGTTCACAGATAAGGGGCGCCGAAGAGAGGCCTACTCCGCGAGAATGGAGGAGCTGGTCCGGCGGTCTGGCCCTGGCTGTCTCGTGCATCGGATGGACGAGCGAGCGCGAGAATCGCTCCAGACCAGCGCCGTCGACATGGCGCACGACCGGAGCCCCTTTCATGCTTCTCACAATCTCAACGACGCACGAACCCGCCACCGATCTCGGCTACCTCCTGCATAAGAACCCGGATCGCCATCACACGGTCGAGTTCGGCTTCGGCACCGTCCACGTCGTGTACCCAGAAGCGACAGAGACGTCGTGCACAGCGGCGCTCATCGTCGACGTCGACCCGATCGGCCTCGTGCGAGACCGGCGCGGTCCGGCGGGCAACGACTTTGNNCTTGCCGACACTGCGATCCCGCTCGTCGCTCATCTGCCGGTGGTGCCGTGCAGGGGCGGCGAGGTAGTGCTGCGTCGGCTCTTCGAGCCGCTCGGGTACCTCGTCACAGCTGCCCCGATCCCGCTCGATGAGCGCTTCCCCAACTGGGGTGCGAGCGAGTACCTGGACGTGTCGCTGACCGGCACCGTCCGGCTCAAGGATCTCCTCGAGCACTTGTTCGTGTTGGTGCCGGTGCTCGATGACGACAAGCACTATTGGGTGGGTCGGGACGAGGTGGACAAGCTCCTTCGAAAGGGAGGGGTCTGGCTCCAGGCTCATCCCGACCGCGAACTGATCACGCGGCGCTACTTACGCCACGACCGCCTGCTGACTCGCGAAGCTCTTGCCCGCCTGATGGAGGACGACACAAGGGATCCCGATGAAATGGCCGCCACCCATGACTCCGAGGAAGAGGCTGTCGAACGCCCGCTCCGGTTGGGCGAGCTCCGGCTCGCGGCGGTCGTTGACGCCGTTCGTCGAAGCGGCGCGCGGCGCGTGCTCGATCTCGGCTGCGGTTCGGCGAAGCTCGTTGAGGCGCTTCTCAAGGAGACGGGTCTGGAGCGGGTGGTCGGAGTCGACGTGTCCTATCGCGCCCTCGAGGCGGGCGCCCGGCGGATACATCTCGACGACATGACGCCACGCCAGCGGGCCCGGGTCGACTTGTTGCAGGGCTCGCTCACCTACCGGGACAGCCGATTGGCGGGTTTCGACGCGGCAGCCGTCGTCGAGGTCGTCGAGCATCTCGACCCGTCACGTCTGGGCAGCTTTGAACGGGTGCTCTTCGGTCACGCGCGGCCGGCGACCGTCGTGCTGACCACTCCGAACGCCGATTACAACGTGCGCTTCGAGAGCTTGCCTGCGGGCGAGCTTCGCAACCGCGATCATCGTTTCGAGTGGTCCCGCACCGAGTTTCGCTCCTGGGCCGAGAGGGCCGCCGGCGCACACGGTTACGAGTTGCAGATCTTGCCCGTTGGCAAGGAGGACGAAGAGGTGGGCGCCCCGACGCAAATGGCGGTGTTCACTCGATGAACCCGAACAAGCCGATCAAGATCCCCGACCTTTGCCTGGTCGTTCTCGTCGGTGTCACGGGCTCCGGCAAGTCCACGTTCGCGGCGCGCCACTTCCTCGAGACCGAGGTGGTCTCGTCCGACTTCTGCCGCGGGCTCGTCGCCGACGACGAGAACGACCAGAAGGCGACCGACGCTGCGTTCGAGGTGCTGTACCTCATTGCTGCGAAGCGACTCGATGCGGGTCGCCTCACCGTCGTCGACGCGACGAACGTCCAGCCTGAGTCGAGGCGGGGGCTGATCGAACTGGCAAAGGCCCACGACGCACTTGCGGTCGCCGTCGTCCTCGACCTTCCTGAGCAGGTGTGTGCTGCTCGCAACACCTCGCGCCCGGAGCGACAGTTCGGTCGTCACGTGCTTCGCAACCAGCGAGAGCAGCTGCGCCGCTCGCTGAAGGCAATCCGGCGTGAGGGCTTCCACCGCGTCTTTGTCCTGTCGAGCGAGGAAGAGATCGCAGCGGCCCGGTTCGAGCGCGAGCCGCTGTGGAATGACCGTAAGGGCGACCACGGCCCCTTCGACATCATCGGGGACGTCCACGGTTGCCACGCCGAGCTTGTCGAGCTCCTCGCGCAGCTCGGCTACGAGGTCGACAACGAAGGTTCCGTCGCCGTCCATCCCGATGGGCGTCGAGCACTCTTTCTCGGCGACCTCGTTGACCGGGGGCCAGCGACGCCGGCCGTGCTCCGTCTCGCGATGAACATGGTTGCCTCAGGCAGTGCAGTCTGTCTCCCCGGCAATCATGAGGTGAAGCTGCTCCGCGCCCTGCAGGGTCGCAACGTCACGACCGGACACGGTCTCGACCGGAGCCTTGAGCAGCTCAGTGTCGAACCAGCGGAGTTCCGGACCCAGGTGGCGGAGTTCATCGACTCGCTCATCGGCCATTACGTGCTCGACGAGGGACGCCTCGTTGTCGCCCATGCCGGGCTGCCAGAAAAGATGCACGGACGCGCGTCGGGAGCGGTTCGTGCCTTTTCCCTCTACGGCGACACGACCGGAGAGACCGACGAGTTCGGTCTGCCGGTTCGTTACCCCTGGGCGCAGGACTATCGCGGGCAGGCGATGGTCGTCTACGGCCACACGCCGGTAACCGACCCGGAGTGGCTGAACAAGACGATCTGCATCGACACCGGTTGTGTCTTCGGCGGCAGGCTGACAGCTCTCCGTTACCCGGAAAACGAGCTCGTCTCCGTTCCGGCACGGGAGGTGTACTACGAGCCGGCGAGGCCGGTTGCGTCGCAAGCCGAATCGGTCCCCACGCGTGAAGCAACCGACCTCGACTTGGAGGACGTGATCGGGAAGCGCATCGTCGCCACCCGACTCACAGGGAAGGTCACCATCCGGGAGGAGAACGCAATTGCCGCTCTCGAGGTGATGTCGCGCTTTGCCGTCGATCCGCGCTGGCTCGTCTATCTGCCACCGACTATGTCGCCGCCGGCGACGTCCGATCGGGAAGGCCTCCTCGAGCACCCCGATGAGGCGTTCGCCGCCTACCGGGCAGCTCGTGTCGCTCGGGTGGTGTGCGAGGAAAAGCACATGGGCTCACGCGCGATCGTCGTCATCTGTCGTGACGCCTCGGTCGCGGACCGTCGTTTTCGGATCGACACGGGGGAAGCGGGCTGCATCTACACGCGGACCGGCCGACCTTTCTTTGCCGATCGTCCGATGGAAACAGCGCTGCTCGCGAAGGTGCGTTCCGCACTCGACGCGATTGGGCTCTGGGACGAGTTAGGGACCGAATGGTTCGTGCTCGACTGCGAGCTCCTGCCCTGGTCAGCCAAGGCTGAGGACCTGTTGCGCCGCCAGTACGCAGCCGTCGGCGCATCGGGCTCGAGGGCGCTCCGTGCGGAAGCGGCGGTGGCTCGAGCCGCGAGGTCACGTAGTGTCGATGTCGGCGATTTCGACGATCGCCTGGCGGAGCGGGTAGCGATGCTGGACGACTACATCACGGCATACGGTCAGTACTGCTGGCCGATCAAGAGCATCGAGGATCTCAAGCTCGCGCCATTCCAGCTGCTCGCCGGGGAGGGCGAGACCCTGGCGCTGCGTGACCATGAGTGGCACTTGGAGGTGCTAGGCCGGCTCTGCGAGACCGATGCGTCCGTCTTCCGCAGGACGAAGACAGTGACGGTCGACGTCAACGACGAGGTTGCCGTCGAGGCAGCCGTTCGTTGGTGGGAGGAGCTCACCGCCACAGGGGGAGAGGGCATGGTCGTCAAGCCCGTCGACGTCGTATCTCGCGGTCCGAAGGGTCTCGTTCAGCCCGGTATCAAGTGCCGCGGCCGCGAGTACCTGCGGATCATCTACGGACCCGAGTACACGGCCGAGCGCCACCTGTCGAGGCTTCGTGCCCGCGCCCTCGGACACAAGCGTTCGCTTGCTATCAGGGAGTTTGCCCTCGGCATCGAGGCTCTGCAGCGTTTCGTGGACAACGAACCGCTCTATCGCGTGCATGAGTGCGTTTTCGGGGTCCTTGCGCTTGAGAGCGAACCGGTCGACCCTCGCCTGTAGGCGCTGAGCAACGCCGCGGTCTCCTCGGTAGCAATGGTGAGAACACTCTCGGTGAGAACGCTGCTGGCAAGACGGGTACGGACCAGCCTCGAGGCTGGCCCTCTTGCCGACCCCTTCCTCAGTGTGAGTGAGGCTGTCGGCGTCCGATCGGCCGAGGATGCCGAGTCGGCACTGATCAGCCAACCGCGCCAGTAGCTGTCTGATCGGAGCGGCGGTCAGAACAACGGGCCATTCGAGTCATTGTTTCCAGATCGATCGTTCTCCGGAGCTCACTGAGA
>PMVZ01000354.1 GCA_003166375.1 Acidimicrobiaceae bacterium
TCCTGCAATGGATCGCCGCGACGCGACCCGACAAGATTCGTGACCCGCCCAGTGGGATAATGGGAAGTTGGTGCAGGTTCCACATGAGCTACGCAAGTGCGTGTGCTTCGTGGGTGGTCAACGAGGCCAACTGCGCGGAGTCGGTGCCGCGTTCTTTGTCGGTGATCCGCTTGGCGTGCATGACGCAGCTGCTGTCTACCTGGTCACCGCGAAGCACTGTGTCCAGCCGTTCGACCACCAGGAGTACGGGCCCTTCCGTACGACCTGGTTACGGGTCAACATGCGCCACGCAGGCTCGATGCACCTCGAGATACCGCCTGAGATGTGGGTATGTCACGAAACAGCGGACGTAGCGGTGCTCCCGCTCGCGCTGAACATGAACACCTTCGACTACCTCTGCTATCCGGTCCGCAACGGTGCCACGGCAGAGTTCATCAAGCGACACAGCGTCACGCCGGGTGAAGANNGACCCGATCAACCTCTTGACGGGTCAAGACTCCGCGTATCTGGTCGAGGTGCGGTCGCTGGGCGGCCTCAGCGGCTCCCCTGCCTTCGTTCACCTTCTACCGATTCCTGCCGGTGACAAGAGCGACGTCAGGACCGCCGCGGGCGGAATCGGGACAGCTGGAAGAACATTCCTCATGGGCCTCGTCCACGGGTTCTTTCCCACGACCGAGAACGACCCCAACGAGATTGGAGGGTGGGCACAGGAACCACTCAATACCGGCATATCGGTTGTCGTGCCCCTGGAAAGAGTGCTCGACATCATCGACAGTCCCGCGTTCGTCGAGCAGAGAGAAGCCGCAAAGACGAGGCTCAACGCCGGACACATGCCAGCTCCTGCCATCCTCAGAGAGCATGTGGAATTCGTCCGGTTCGAAGACTTGCCCCGGGACCCCTCACAATGACCAAGCAGGAAACGGACCAGGTTGACCGCGATCATCTCTGACAACTCCGGCGGTGCTCGTCGGGTCATAGGGCGCCAGACCGGATCGTGCGCCCGATCATCACCTTCGTCATCTTCGCCTCGGGCCTCAAGTGCATCGGGGTGAGCACGACGACGCTCGGATGGATCCTGTGCGTGACGGCTCTTCTCGTCGCGGCTGTCTGGACGGCGCGTACGAGGCCGTGGAGAAACAGGGTCAGAGCGTCAACAGTGGGAATGGCCGCCGGGGGCGCACCGCCTATCGACTCTGCGGTGGCTCCGGTAGATGAGCGACGGAGAACCTGAGAGACTCCCCACATGGGGACTCCTCCGCCCGGGTCACAGCCCAATCGCGTTCCTGTCGACAAGTCGCCGGTGCTCGCCTTCTTTCTCACCTTGCTCCTGGGTCCGCTCGGTCTGCTGTACGTGAAGGTGGTGCCCGCGCTGGTCCTGCTGTTGGTGGCGCTTACCGGCTATTTCACTTATGGCATCACCTCGATCGCGGCCTGGGTCGTCTCGATCGTCTGGGCTTGCGTCGAGGCCTCCCGCAGGCACCGTGCGTCCGAGCTCTGGCGGGCTTCCACCGGCAATCAAGGCATACCTGTGCCGGGTTACCGGCAAGCAGCTGCGCTCGCGTACTACCACGGTCAGGACGCTCCTCTTCCGCCGCCTGGCTGGTACCCGGACTCCGCCGACGTGATTAAGGTTCGGTGGTGGGACGGCAGCCAATGGACCGGTGACACGCGGCCGGCGTCCCAGCAGCCCCCACCGGCGACGGCCGGACCGGATCAGACGTTCCCTCCACCTGTCGGCTAGGACGCGCAGTGCGACCCTCGGGGCCGCAGTGCCGAGCCAGAACCCTGAGTCCCGCTCGGGCGAGCTCGAGATGCGGCGCGACGCAGAGCGTCACTCAGGTGCCGGAGCAACCTCGGATCGTCCGCCAGGAGTAGTTTCGCCGAGATCCCCCTCGCCCGAGGCCGCGGGACCGGACACGTCCATCTCTGCCAGCTTGCCCGGCCACCAGTTCCAACGACCGAGCAGCGACACCGTCGAGGGCACGAGCAAGCTCCGCACTAGGAACGTGTCCATCAAGATGCCGAGCGCCAAGCCGATGCCGATGTCGCGGATCTGGCTCCCGCCAGGTTCGCCTCCCGCGGTGACCGCGAGCACCAGGAACGTTCCCGCAAGAACCAGTCCCGCCGAGGTGATGGTCGGGCCCGACGCGCCGACCGCTGTCACGACGGCGTCGCGGAGACGGCGTTGGTGTGCCTCCTCCCGGATGCGCGTCATGACGAGGATGTTGTAATCCTCGCCGAGGGCTAAGAGGAAGATGAACATCAAGAAGGGTAAGAGGAAGGTGAGGCCACCGCTTGCCGCGAGCTTGATGAAGATGATCGACGCCAGGCCGAGTGCCGCCAGGTACGACAACATCACGCTCGCGATGAGATAAAGGGGAGCTACAAGACTCCGCAGGACAAGCGCGAGCAGGAGCCCGATGGCGATGATCGCGATCGGGACGATGTGGATGAGGTCACTGTCGGAGATCGAGCTCACGTCGTAGAGTGCCGGCGCCTCGCCGGCTACACCGCTCGCCGTCGCGCCGATGCTCTGCTGGACCGCCGTCAAGGCCTTGCGGATGCTCGGCACTGCGTTCAGCGCCGGCGTCGAGGCGGCGTCACCGGCCGTGAGCCCTGCCTCGAACTGGATCGTGTGCCCGTCAGGGCTCACAAAACGCGCTGTTGCGCGGTACAAGTCGTAGGTCAGCGTCGGCACTTTTGCACCGGGCGAGCCGGGAGAAGGCAACGCCGGGAGCAACGCGGGATCTCCGAGCGCCGCGTGCAAGCGCGCGTATGCCGCAGGCGGGATCGGCGTGCCGGCGGGATCGAGCGGGCCCGGCAATGCATTGAACAGGCCCGTCGCCTGTAGCTCCTTCTCGGCTCTGACGACCGCACCGGGGTCCTGCCACGCCGGGGCGGCAAGCCTCAAGATGAGGTTGGTCGGGTTCGAGCTCGACTGGGGGAAGTACTTCATCAGTGCCGCATTGCCGGCTGCCGCGTCGCTCCCGTTCGGAGCCGCGGTAGCTCCGCCGAATCCCGCCGGAGAGTAGAGGAGCGACCCGAACGCGAGTGCGCCGAAGGCGATGACACCCACAGCGAGGGTGTGGGCCGGGCGAGCGATGACGCGCTGGGCGACTTTGCCCCACCAACTCTCGTTTGCCTCGCCCGGGACGATGTTCGCCGGCCAGAACACGGCGCGCCCGAGGATCGAGAGCAGGGCGGGCAGCAGCGTCACCCCGGCGACGAGCATCACGGCGATCCCGATCGCGAGCGGGACGCCGAGGTCGTGGTAGATCCCGAAGCTCGCGAAGAGCAAGGTCAACAGCGCCAGGATGACGGTCCCGGCCGATGCGCTGATCGACTCCCCCACTCGTGCGACCGCACGGGCCACGGCGTCGGTCGCTGTCAGGTCGGATCGGAGGCCTTCCCGGACGCGGAACACGAGGAACAGCCCGTAGTCGGTCCCGGCCCCGAGGATGAGCACGATCAGGAGCAACTGCGTGATCTGAGAGATCTTGAGCCCGTGAGAGCCGAGCTCGCCGATGAGCGAGCCCGACAACTGCAGGACGAGCGCCGCCGGCAACAAGGTGATCAGAGGCGCCAACAGCGAGCGGAAGACGAACAGCAGCAGCACGATGATGAACAGGATCGACAGCAACTGGGTCTTGTTGCCGGTCGTGCTCGACTGCTTCTGCTGCGCGACGTTGGTGGCCACGGCACCGGCCAGGTGGAACTGGATGCCAGGGGGCGCTCCAACCTTCGTGAACGCGGCGGTCAGCCCGTTGATCACGTCCGCGGAGGGCCCAGGGCTGTAGCCGGCGATGCTCGCCTCGACGAGGAGCTGCACCGCACGGCCATCCTGCGATGTGCCGACGTACTGCACGGCCTCGACGTTCGGGACCTTCTTGGCAGCAACGCCGAGGCGGGTGAGCGCCTGGGTGTCTGCGGCGCTGATCGGGCCATGCTGGCTGACGCCGATGATGATGACCGGTACGAGCGACGCCTTGCCGACCAGTGGCTCAGCGAGATTGCCTGCGAGCGTGCTCGGCGCGCTGGCAGGCAGGAACGCCGAGTTGTTGTTGTTGACCTGGCTTCCCAGCGATGGCAGGAAGTGAACCGACGCGGCTGTCCCGATGATCCAAACGACGACGATGAACCAGCGAAATCGGACGGTGAAGCGTCCAAGGCCATTGAATAACACATTCATCCGTCTGGGGTCTCCGTCTCGAGGCTTGGCGGCGGTTGGTCCGCCTTCGGTCTTGCGTCGCGGCCCCAAAGGGCACCTCCCAGAAGCGCGCTCGGTTCAGCGAGTTACGCCGGTAAGCCGTGACGGGTAGGAAACCTAGCCTCTCGCAAGTACGCGTCGCGCTCACGCTCCCGTCCCGTCAGTGGAAGTCCCTCGACGGGCTGACCGCCACCGCGAGGTCGATCTCCTCCAAGTACTCCGCCACTACGTTCGAGGACGACGGTGCGGTTGGGTCAGCCCCCTCTCCCCGTTCGAGCCGCCCACGTACGAGCAGCACCACCGCCGAGCGCGCCGCCCTGCGATAGCGGGTCCAGCATCCTGGCGAGCAGATGACGTTCACGAGCCCTGTCTCGTCTTCCAAGTTGAGAAACGTCGTCCCGCCCGCCGTGGCCGGCCGTTGCCGATGGGTGACCACACCGGCAACGAGGACCTTCGCGCCATCGGGCACCCTCACGAGCTCGGCGTTCGGGACCACCCCTCGGCCGGCGAGCCTCGCCCGGGCGAAGGCCATCGGATCCGAGCCTGGTGACAGCCCAAGTGTCTGCAGGTCGGCGGACATCTCCTCGATCTCGTCCATCTCGGGAAGCAGTGGGGCATTCGTCCCGACCACGGTCCCGGGAAGACGATCAAGGCGCGCCTCAGCGGCTGCACCCGCTGCCCAGAGCGCCTCGCGACGGGTGAGCGGACGGGCTCCGGCCCCACCGGCGCTGGCTGCAGCTCCGTTGCGGGCAGCACGAACTGAGGCTGCGCCGAGTGAAGCGAGTGCTCCCGAAGTGGCAAGAGCTTCGAGGCCGGAGCGGCCGATGCCACTCCGGCGCACGAGCTCCTCCATGTCCACATATGGCCGGCTGGCCGCGATCTCCTCGGCAAGGTCGGCACCGATCCCCTTCACCGAGGCGAGCCCAAGCCGTACCAACGGGGCAGGCGCCATCCCGGCTTCGAGCGAGGCCCCCGCCTCGCTCTTGTTCACGTCCGGTCCGAGGACGACGACTCCGTGACGCCGGGCATCCGCGACAAGGGTATGAGGCGCCCAGAAGCCCATCGGCTGGGAGTTGAGCAGTGCTGCGAGGAACGCGGCCGGGTAGTGCAGCTTCAACCACGCGCTCACATATACGAGGTAGGCGAAGGACACCGAGTGGCTCTCGGGGAAGCCGAAGTTGGCGAATGCCGCCAGCTGTTCCCAGATGGTGTCCGCGATCTGGCCGGTGATCCCCCGCTCGGCCATCCCCGCATAAAGACGGGAGCGGAGGCGCTCCATGCGTGAAGCGGAGCGCTTCGCGCCCATGGCTTGACGGAGCTGATCGGCTTCGGCGGCCGAGAAGCCGGCGGCATCGATCGCCATCTGCATGAGCTGCTCTTGGAACAGCGGCACCCCGAGGGTCTTCGCCAAGCTGCGCTCGAAACACGGGTGCAGGTACGTCACAGCCTCTGCCCCGTTACGCCGGCGCAGGTAGGGATGAACCGATCCTCCCTGGATCGGGCCGGGGCGGATGAGAGCGACCTCGACGACGAGGTCGTAGAAACAGCGTGGCCGTAACCGGGGCAGCGTGGCCATCTGAGCCCGGCTCTCCACTTGGAAGATCCCCACCGAGTCGCCGCGACACAACATGTCGTAGACGGCCTCTTCCTGGGGGATCATCGCGAGGTCGAGCTCGTCGTGGTAGTAGGCGCCGACGGTGTCGACCGCCCGGTGGATCGCCTCGAGCATCCCGAGACCGAGGAGGTCGAACTTCACGAGGCCGACGGCCGCGCAGTCGTCCTTGTCCCACTGGAGCACGGTCCGGTTCTCCATGCGGGCCCACTCGACCGGGCAGACCTCCGAGACCGGACGGTCGCAGATCACCATGCCGCCGGGATGGATGCCGAGGTGGCGGGGAAAGCCCTCCAGCTCGGTCGCCACCGCCAGCACCCGGGCCGGGATCCCGAGCTCGCTCGCTGCCTTCGCAGGGCCGGGCTCGGCAGCGACGTCGTCACGACCGGGCCGGCCGCCGCCGGTATCGCCTTTCCCGGCGTCGCGCCGTGCGGCCTCGCCCTCCGCTGAAGCGCTCCACCACGTCCAGCGGTCCTTGCGATGCGGCGCTGTCGAGTGGTGGCCGCCACCAAGTGATCCCCACCGTTCGATGCGTCGCGCCCAGGCGTCAACCTGCCCGGGCGAGTGGCCGAGCGCCTTGGCAGCATCCCGCAGCGCGGACCGGGCCCGGTAGCTCACGACTACGGCCACGAGCGCGGCCCGCTCACGTCCGTAGCGGCCATAGACGTACTGGATGACCTCCTCGCGCCGTCCGCTCTCGATGTCCACGTCGATGTCGGGCGGCCCGTCGCGCTCGGGTGACAGGAACCTCTCGAACAAAAGACCGAGAGCGACAGCGTCCGCATTGGTGATCCCGAGCACGTAACACACGGCCGAGCTCGCCGCGGAGCCCCGGCCCTGGCAGTAGATCCCCGACCGCCGGCAGAACTCGACGATGTCCCAGACGACGAGGAAGTAGCCAGCAAAGCCCAGCTCCTCGATCATCGCCAATTCGTGCTCCAGCTGCCGCCACGCACCGGGCACCCGCTCGGCTCCTGCTGGGCCGTAGCGCCGGGTCGCCCCCTCCTTGACCAGCTGGCGCAGGAAAGTCATCTCGCTCTGGCCCGCAGGCACCGGAAAGGCGGGAAGCTTGGGGGCAACGAGGTGGAGGTCAAAAGCGCACGCCCGCCCGAGCTCGCCAGCTTGCTCGACGGCTCCCGGGTAGCGGGCAAAGCGCCTGGCCTGCTCGGCTCCCGAGCGCAGGTAAGCCGCCCCTGCGGCGGGCAGCCAGCCGTCAAGCTCATCGAGTGGGCGTCCCGAGCGAACCGAGGCGAGCACCGAGGCGAGGCGGCGGCCCGCAGGTTGGGCGTGGTGGACAACGTTCGTCGCGACGATGCCGAGGTCCCTGCGCACGGCGAGGGCGGCAAGGGCGTCGTTGCGCGCCGAGTCGAGCGGGTCATCGTGGTCGAACAGCTCGACGACGACGCTCTCGGGACCAAACCGCTCGACGAGCCGGTCGAGCTCCCTCGCCGCCGCGACAGGACCAGCTTCCACAAGCGCGGCAGGCACGGCTCCCTTGCGGCAGCCCGTCAAGATGAGGAAGTGGCCTCCCGCGAGCTCGGCCAGCCGGTCGATGTCGTGGCGAGGGCGGTCCTTCTCGCCACCAGCGAGATTGCCCTCGCTGATGGCGCGGGCGAGACGGGAATAGCCCTCCGGGTCGCGGGCGAGAACGATCAGGTGGGATCCGGGCGGGTCAGGGGTCCCGGTACGCGGCGCCGCCGGGACGACCGGGAGGCCGATCAGGCCTGGGCCGCGACCGGCAAGGGTGAGCTCAGCACCGAAGACCGTGGGCACTCCCGCCTCCTTTGCTGCCTCGGCAAAGCGCACCACGCCGTAGAGCCCGTCGTGATCGGTCAGTGCCAGAGCCCCAAGCTCGAGCCGGGCGGCTTCCGCGACAAGTTCCTCGGGATAAGAGGCACCGTCGAGAAAACTGAAATTTGAATGACAATGGAGCTCCGCGTACCCAACCACAGATCCAGGATAGTGACATCGATCGAACATACGTTCGTCGTCACTCCCACAGAGGCGACTCGGTGGCACGTGCCGCACGGCGGCCACCACGCTGGATTCTCAGCAAACTCCCAGCAACATCGACCACAATGTGAAGGTGGCAGAAGGAGAACCGCTCCCCCGTGTCCTCGTCGTCGACGACGAGGAGTCCATCACCGAGCTCGTCTCGATGGCGCTTCGTTACGAAGGCTTCGACGTCCAGACCGCTTCCAGCGGATATGGGGCGCTCGAGCAGATCGATGCGTTCCGACCCGACCTCATCCTGCTCGACGTGATGCTGCCCGATATCGACGGGTTCAACATCGCTGAGCGTCTACGGCGCGACCGGCGCGACATCCCAGTGCTCTTCCTCACGGCTCGCGATGCCACCGAGGACAAGGTCCGGGGCCTGACGATCGGCGGTGACGACTATGTGACCAAGCCGTTCAGCGTGGCCGAGCTCGTCGCTCGCGCCCAGGCGATCCTCCGCCGCGCCGGCAAGGGCGGGCCCGCCCGCGAGCTGCTCCAGCTCGCGGACCTCGAGATGGACGACGACGCTCACGAAGTGCGACGCGCCGGCCAGCTCATCGACCTGACGGCGACCGAATACCGGCTGCTCCGCTACCTCCTCTCCAACCCGCGTCGGGTGCTCACCAGATCCCAGCTCCTCGACCACGTCTGGAACTACGACTTCGGCGGCGACGCCGGTGTGCTCGAGACCTACGTCAGCTACCTGCGCAAGAAGGTCGATTTCACCGAGCCGCATCTGATCCAAACCGTGCGCGGGGTCGGCTACGTGCTCCGCCAGCCCCGCAACTGACGAGAATGTCCCCTCGCGTGTGGCTCTCCGGGGTCAGCAACGGCATCTGGGGCTGCTCGTGTCGTTGAAGATCCGGCTCATCGCCGTCCTGTGCGCGTTCGTGGTCTTCGCCTTGGCGGTGACCGACGCCATCACCTATACGTCGTTCCGGAGCTACGCCGTCGGCCAGCTCGACCAACAGCTCTTCAGGTCGGCGAATCTCGTGGCGCAGAATCTTGGTTTTTCCAACCCGTTCGGCGGCCCGCGCTCTGACTTCGCCAACGAAGTCGTGACACCGGGCACGCTGGCAACAGAGTTGAGCCCGAGCGGCCAACGGCTCTTGCCCTGGACGTCGTTCAGCGCCACGGCCCGGTCATCTCCGTTGCTTCCCGCGTCACTCGCGAGCCTGGCCGCCGACGCCCCGGGCGGCGCGCCTGTCTACAGGACCGTGCCAGGCACCGGCAGTATTGAGTCCTACCGCGTGCTCGAGGCCAGCTTGAGCAACGGCAACGTGCTCGCAGAGGCGATACCGCTCACCGGGACAGGCGCGGCGCTGCACCACCTGCTCGCGCTCGAGCTGCTGGTCAGCGGCGCGGTCCTGGTCGCCCTTGCAGCTGCGGCCTGGCTCATAATCCGGCTCAGCCTGCGCCCTCTCCAGAAGATGGCCGACACTGCCGGCGAGATCGCGGCCGGCGACTTGAGCCAGCGCGTCGAGGAGACCGACAACCGCACCGAGGTCGGACGGCTCGGCCGAGCGCTCAACGTGATGTTGGGCCGCATCGAGACGGCGTTCAGGGAGCGGGAGGCTTCCGAGGCGCGACTCAGACGTTTCGTGGCGGACGCGTCGCACGAGCTGCGGACCCCGCTCACCTCCATCCGGGGCTACGCGGAGCTGTTCCAGCACGGACTGGCTGACCGCCCAGCCGACCTCGACACGGCGATGCGGCGAATCGACAGCGAGTCGACCCGGATGGCAGGGCTCGTCGACGACCTGCTGCTGCTCGCTCGCCTCGACCAAGGACGTCCGCTCGGACAAGAGCCGGTCGACTTGACGGCACTTGCCGCGGATGCTGCCCAGGACGCCCGTGCCATCGACCCGTCCCGCACGGTGACATGCGAGGCGCCGCCCTCGTGCCCGATCCTCGGGGACGAGGGGCGCCTCCGCCAGCTCCTCGGGAATCTCGTTTCGAACGCTCTCGCTTACACACCCGCCGGTAGCCCCCTCGAGATCATTGCCGTGCTGGAACCTTCGCAAGGCCTCGGTCCCTCACGAGCGAGGATCTTTGTGGTCGACCATGGCGCCGGGATCGCGCCCGAGGCCGCTGCACACGTGTTCGAACGTTTTTGGCGGTCGGACCCCGCCCGGGTCCGTGCACACGGTGGTGCCGGACTTGGGCTCTCGATAGTGGCGGCAATTGCCGCTGCTCACGGTGGAGGCGTCTGGACAACCGAGACTCCCGGCGGCGGCGCCACCTTCACTGTTGAGCTGCCGGCCGAACCCGAACCGGGCCCAAGCCCTTGGGGCGCCAACGCGGCGTCCGCCGAGAAGCTCACCGGCAACGGCGCGACTACGGCGGAAGTCGACTCGTTCGCCGCCAGCACGACGGCCACGCAAAAGGCTCCGTTCACCGGTCTGCAACGTCCCTCCTGAGGAACGCCCGTCCGCTGCGGGCGGCTGTGAAGACGCCCTTTGGAGATGATCTGTGCGAGTGCCGTCGCCGAGCGACTCGAGGGCAGTGCCGATCGAATCCCGACGGCGCGGCGGTCGTCAACGCCCTCGCTGACTGCGGCGGTGTCGTGCTCGGCGACGCCGCGCTCGAATCCGAAGAGCCCGTGAAGGCGCCCCCTTCCTTGGACGCGGCTCGGCCGCCTCGACGCTGGCGGATTAGGCGTCGAGACGGCCAAACGGCGCTCGTCCGAGGAGAGAGACGAACGAACTATGCAGGCGGCGCCGTAGCGAGGGTGACGTTGACTGTCTGGGTACCGCCGTACGAGCTCTCGAAAGTGACCTTCACACGATCTCCGGGACGCAGCTTTTGAATGAGCGTCGCCAACTCGTTCATCGTGGGAGTCGCGTGACCGTCGAAGGCGATGATGACATCACCTCCTTGAAGGCCGGCCAGGTAGGCGGGACTTCCCGGCTCGACATACTCCAGCCCGGCGCCGGTCGCTGATCCCGAACCCTGGATGGAGGCTGTCGCGCCCTCGACTCCCAGGAAGGCCACGACGCCTATGACGATCCCTTGACCACCCTTGCCCTGCTCGATGTCATTCGCAATCTGCAGCACCCGGTTGATCGGCAGCGCGAAACCTATCGGCGTCGCCCCGTCTGCACTCGCTGCGGCAGTGTCCATGCCGATGACGTCCCCCGACGAGTTGACCAATGGCCCGCCGGAATTCCCAGGCTCGATCAGGGCGTCCATTTGGATCAGGCCTGTCAGCGACTCGCTGACCCCATTTTGGTCGCTAGCGGTGATCGTCCGGCCAAGGGCCGTGACCGCCCCGGCGGTGACCGTCGACGGGAAGCCCTGGCCACCCGCGTTACCGATCGCCACGACGGGGTTCCCGATCCTGACGGTCGAGAAGCTGCCGAATTTCACCGTCGGCAAACCCCTCACGCCGCTCACCTGCAGGACTGCCACATCGGCTGTCGCATCAGTCCCGACAACGGTTGCTTTGTAGGTGCCGCGGTTTTCGATCACGACGTTGATGCTGGTCGCGCCCTCGACAACATGGTTGTTGGTGATGATCTCGCCGTTGGAGGTGGCGATCATGCCCGTCCCCTCGCCGAGGTTCGTGTTGATGTCGACAACGGCAGGACCGACGGCAGCGGCGATCTGGGCCGTAGTGAGCGAGTGCCCGGCGGGCGAGGTAGCCAATCCTGCTGCCGTGCCCTGGCTCTGTCGGGACACATAGGCGATCCCCGCGCCGCCGCCGGCGCCAACCAGAACGAGTGCCACCGCGACAATGGCTGCGAGCTTCCGGCTGCGCTTCGGACGTTCCTGCTCGGTTGGCTGATTTCCAGCCGGGCCGTAACTACCGGGCGGGTAAACGCCAGGCGGGTAAACGCCAGAGCCGTAGCCGCCAGGCGCGCTGGTCCCTGGCGTGTAGCCGGCGGGACCGTAGCCACTGGGTCCGTAGCCAGGCGGCGGGTAGGCACCGGGCGGGTANNGGCACCGGGCGGGTAGGCACCGGAGCCATAGCCAAACGGCGGGTGGCCGTCGGGGCCGACCGGGCTGGCAGGCGAAGGCTCCTGGTCGACTGCCCCGGCCCAAGGAGCTTGCGTGACTCCGGGACCGAAGGGCGTGCTCGAGGGTTCCGTCGGCATGGTTCCTGTCGCCTCTGGCTCCGTCCAAGGGGACAGGGGCTCTGTCTGTTGCTCTCGCTGCTCGTCGTTCCGTTCGTCCATCACACTCACCTCCGGTCAAGCGCTCGCTCGAGCGCCAGGGCCAAGACCCCTCCGTCCCGAGCTCACCTGTCGCGACTCGAGTATCGATACCCGATCATGCAACTCGCTGCTCAGTTCTTCCTCCACGAGAACTGTGAGTCCGCTGAGAGTATTCAAGCGTGCCGGCGCATCTCTCCCGGCAGCCGGACCCGCGAGCCCGGTCAGTCGTAGGTGGCCTCGAGGCGCCACCGTCCTTGCTCGAGGACGAGCAGATGCGCGGTTCCGTCGTCTAGCAGCACCTGCAAACGAGCTCGCCGCCGGACAGCCGCTGGATCCCACCACCGCTCATCGGCCGGCCACGGCCCCGCCCAACCCATGATCCCGACAGACAAGCTACCGGCGGTCGGCAGAATCAAACGTGAGGGAACGGCCGTGCACCGTCCACGTCCGGTCACCCCTACCGCTGCCCCGTCGGGGCCGAGGATCTCGACAGGGACGGGCACTGGATGGACAAGCGCCGGCGACGGAGGCGGGAGGTGACCGGGCCAAGGTGCCGCGTCCCGGGAACCTGCCGTGACCACGGTGGTCCGGCGCCCCGAGCGGACGCGCCCGGATGTTCGCTTCCCGCCATCTTCCAGGCGAGCCACCTTGGTGCTGGTGGCTCTGGCACCACGGTCCTCCTCGGGTTCCTCACCCCAAGGTATGAGACGGATCCGTTCGCCTGGCCCCCGCCCGCCCGTGCGAACAGCTGTCAGGACCGCCTCATGGCCGAGAAGGCCCTGGACTCGTGCCAAACCCCGTTCGACTTGCCGGCTTGCCTCGGCTACACCGCCTTCGAAGTCCATCTGATGTCCGTCATCGGGCACTGCACCGGTGACCGTGAGCCGCAGCATGGTGACCCCGGCGGTAGGGGCTGTGATCACCGGTCCTTGCAGCCATCCCTCGAGCTGCCATCGGATCCGGTCCACCATGGCGCGGGCGGTGAAAGGCCGGTCCCCTCTCCACCAGCGCTGCAGTGACTCGCCATGTTCGGTCTCTGCCTCGACAAGCAACTGGGTAGCGGCGAGCCCGTGCGGAGCGAGGCGGCTGACGAGCTCATCGGCAAGCCCTACGGCAACAAAGGCCAAGGCGTCAGCTCGGTCGGCAGGCGGGTCGAGCACCCGGCAAACCGTGAGGTCCGCTGGAGGGTCCCCGAGAGCGAGCGGTCGCTCGTCGAGTCCCCGGGCAAGCCGGTGGGCAAAGCCTCCTTCGGCACCAAATCGGGCCAGCACCGCACCCTCGTCCAACTCGGCGAACTCACCCAACGTGCGGATCCCGAGCCGCCGGAGCACGTCGGCGAGCATGGGCAGGCCGAGAACCTCCACCGCGAAGTGACCGAGCCACCCCGGCGTCGCACCGCGAGGCACGATCATGCCTTCGCGTGCGGCGAGCCGTGCAGCAAAGGGACCGTCGGCTATCCCCACCTGGCACGGTGGCTCAGGGGCTGCAGTGCCGGCCGCGCCGGCGACGGCCACGACGGCCGCAGCCGCGGCGTTACAGACCTGCTCGGCGAGTGAAACCTCCCCACCGAAGTAACGGGCGGGAGCCCGGACAGGTAGGGCACAGACCCCGGGCCTGGTGAGCTCCACCCNNGGCGCTGCCCGAGACGCACCCCCTCCGCCCGGGCAGGGGCAGAGGAGGCGATCACCCAGTTGGCGGCGAGGACAACAGCCGGCCGGTCGGCGAGCCCGGCAGCAACAAGAGGCCAATCAGGGCACCAGACGACGAGGGTGCGAACCGGAGGCACCACTGACCTCAAGCCGGGAGGCGCAACAGGCCTCGTCTCGGTCGGCTGGCTGCACCCCTACCACCGACTTCAGCCTCGAGCTGCCGAGAGCTGAGCAGACCGTGTCCACTCTCGAGCCCGGACCAGCTCGACTCTCTCACGGCACAACGCAGGTCCGACGGGCCGGGCCAACGTGCCATGACACGTCCCGGTCGCGCAGGCCCACCGGAGAGGAACCCCCTCGCAACACCTGTAGGAGTGCTCGCGTCGAGTACGAGCAAGGTCGAACAACACTCTCGCGCACGGGCGGCGAGCCGCCTGGCATCAACGGGTCGCACGGGAGTATCCGGGGCGAGACAGACGAGATCGACGGTCTCGAGCAGCGTCGCAACGACGCTTTGCCAGCGACCTTCCGCGCCAGGGCGAGGGACGATGACTAGACGGTCGAGATCGGCCCCTAGCTCGGCCGCTGCCGCAAGCCCGAGCTCTGGCAAGCCGGCCACTGCGCACCAGTACCCCAGAGACGACGTGCCCGCTAGCAGCAATAACAGCAGGCTCGTCAATCCTGGCGTCCGGTTTGCCCCGGCTGAGCTGGGACCGGACGTCCCAAGAGCAGGGCTGAGGAGCGTGTCCGGCGTCTCCGCCGGCCCGAGCAGGACTGTGCCGCCCCTCGGGAGCCCACCGCCTGGGAACAGCCCGGCCAACTCTGGAAGAACTGGGAGAATCCGCTCGGCCGGCAACGGGCCCGGAGCAGGGCGGGGACGAGGACCCTGGGCAGCGATGCCGGTAGCCGGCCGGGCATCAGACAGCGACGGCTTCCCGGCAAGAGCATACGTGGCCACTGTCGCAGTATACGAACATATGTTCGATACGCAAATGGGCCAAGGGCTGGCCTGGAACTTCTAGGCACGCTCATGGCGCTCGCGACGATGACAGAATCAGCCATGGCTCTTCTCGTGCGCCGAGCAGAAGTGGCCGACGCTGCCGCGATCGCCTCCTCGCACGTGCGGTCCTGGCAGAGCGGCTACGCGGGTGTGGTCTCGGACGAGTTCCTCAAGTCTCTGGGCACGGACCTTCCCCAGCGCACGTTGCGCTGGCAGACGCAGATCCTCGGTGCTGAGGCGGAGGATTGGTTCATACTCGTCGGTGAGCTCGACGGCGAGGTGGTCGGCTGGCTCAGCGGAGGGGCCTACCGCGGCACGGACTCCGACGAGCCACTGCTCGGAGAGGTGCACGCCTGCTACGTCGACCCCGCACGCTGGCGCCAAGGCGTCGGGAGCGCTCTCATGGCTGAAGCGCTCGATCGGCTCGCCCGCGCCGGCTATTCACGAGTCGCGTTGTGGGTGCTGGCCGACAATCTTCGTGCGCGAGCGTTCTACGAACATCACGGCTGGCTCGCCGACGGTGCCCACAAGATCTTCGCGGTGGCTAACGAGCGCCACGAGGAGGTGCGCTACCGCCGCTTCCTGCCTTGACGCACCAGATTGCACGGCGACCCGAACCGGGTCAGGTAAAGGGAGGTCCCGACGGCGGCTTCGGGGTGCCGGGCGGAAGATCGAAGCCAGGCGGCATGCCTTCGGTCGAGCTGGGGAATCCCCCACCCATGTTCTGGCCGCCCGTACGCGGGCCCATCGGACCCATGAAGCGGCGCCCGCTCCGTAAGAAAGCTGCCGCTCCGGCGCCTAGGTACTTGACCGCGAGACGCGTCGCCACGTACCCGGTCACGAACAGCCCGATGATCCCGACCAGGACCAAGAGCACTGGCCAGTGGTACGAGTGGTGCTCGCAGCTCGCGATCACCGACACAGTGGCCCGCACCCCACTCGTGCACGTTGCCGGCAGGTGCGTGTTCTTCCACGCCGTCCACACCATGAGCACGCCGCCTGCGAAAAAGCACAGGAACCAAGCCATCTGCACCAGCATGATCCGCTTCAACATCCTGGTCGCCTTCGCCATGACATCGGCCGGAGTCTCTACGACCTCGCTGCCCATGACGGACCTCCCGCCTGTAGCGCCTTTCACAAAGCTACGCAGGTGACGATCCAACTTCACTCAGATCACTCCCATTCGGATCAAATGCCCGGGCCAGTCAGGCGAGGGCGACCAGGTCGCCGAGGTCGTCGCTCCAGGAGTCCTCCACGCCTTCGGGCATGAGCACGACGTGTTCGGGAGACAGAGCTTGCACGGCGCCGGGATCATGGGTGACGAGGACGATCGCGCCGGCATAGGTGTGCAGCGCCTTGAGCACCTCACCGCGGCTGGCGGGATCGAGGTTGTTCGTCGGCTCGTCCAACAGGAGAACGTTCGCCGCCGACACGACAAGGGTCGCGAGCGCGAGACGGGTCTTCTCACCGCCCGACAGAGTGCCTGCCAACTGGTCGATGCGACCACCACCGAACAGAAACGACCCCAGGATGCGCCGGAGCTCCGCGTCGCTCACCGCCGGCGGCGCGTTGTGCCGCACGTTCTCGTACACGCTGAGCGAGGGGTCCAAGGTTTCGTGCTCCTGGGCGTAGTAACCCAGCTTGAGGCCGTGCCCTCGGACGACTTCGCCGGCATCGGGCCGCTCGATTCCCGACAACACCCGCAAGAGCGTGGTCTTGCCCGCGCCGTTCAGTCCGAGGATGACCACGCGGCTGGCGCGGTCGATCGCGAGGTCGATGCCCGAGAACACCTCCAGGGACCCGTAGGACTTCGTGAGCCCGGTCGCACTCAGCGGCGTCTTGCCGCACGGTGAAGGAGCAGGGAAGCGCAACCTGGCCACCTTGTCTGCCCGGCGGACGTCCTCCAGCCCTTCGGTGAGACGCGCGGCGCGCCGGTCGAGGTTGTGGGCCATGCGGGCCTTGGTGGCCTTCGCGCGCATGCGGTCGGCCTGCGCTTTGAGCTCCACGACCTTGCGCTCGGCGTTGGCCCGCTCACGGCGCCTGCGGCGCTCGTCTACGGCCAGCTGCTCCAGGTACGCCTTCCAACCGAGGCGGTACACGTCGAGTTGGGTTCGCGTCGCGTCGAGATGGAACACCTTGTTGACGACCGAGTCGAGGAGCTCACCGTCGTGGCTGATCACCATGAGCCCGCCGTCATGAGCGCGGAGGAAATGGCGCAGCCACGTGATCGAGTCGGCGTCGAGATGGTTCGTCGGCTCGTCCAAGATCAGCGTCGGCGCGCCGGAGAACAGCACCCGGGCCAGCTCCACCCTGCGCCGCTGACCTCCAGAGAGCGTGCCGAGCGGTTGGGTGAGCACCCTGTCGGGGAGGCCCAGGCTGGAGGCGATCGAGCCGGCCTCGGCTTCGGCCGCCCATCCGCCAAGGAGATGGAACTGTTCCTCGAGCCGGGAGTAGCGCTTGAGGATCCGGTCCTGGTGCTCGGCATCGCCGTGCCCCATGTCCTTGCGCGCGGCCTGGAGCTCGTGAACGATTCGATCGAGGCCCCTCGCCCCGAGGATCCGGTCGCGCGCGACAACGTTCAGGTCACCGGTACGAGGATCCTGGGGAAGGTAGGCCACCGGCACCGAACGGCGAACCGTACCCCCCGCTGGGAGGGCCTCGCCTGCGAGCACCCTGGCGAGGGTGGTCTTGCCGGCCCCGTTGCGCCCTACGAGCCCGATCCTGTCCCCGGGCGCGACCTGGAAGGTCACCGGCTCGAGGAGCTGGCGACCTCCGGCTGTGAGCTCGACGTCGGTGGCGGTGATCATCAGGGCGGTCTTGGTCTGGAGCGATAGCGGTGCTGCAGCGACGTGTAACGCCACGGCCCGCGCGACCCTGAGCAGGCCTGCGCGAACTACCGGACCACTAGCGTAAGCCCGATGCCGACCCGGTCAGGTCCAAGGCCGTGAGCCGCGCCGATGGAGCGGGGCCGGTGGCGTTGGTGGGGAGCGGCGAGTTTCTCGAGGTGATGGTCCCCGTCGACGCCGAACTGCTCGCGGGGCGCCCCCAACGCGCGGTCTTCCTCCCGACTGCCTCCGCAGAGGAAGGCTCGGAGCGGGTGCGGTACTGGATCGAGCTCGCCACTGCGCACTACGCCTCCATGGGCGTCGAGCCCGTGCCGCTCGAGGTGCTCGACCGGGAGGACGCCGAGCGGCCCGACCTGGCTTCGAGGGTGGCCGGAGCGGGCCTCGTCTACCTCTCCGGCGGGAATCCCGGTTATCTCGCAAACACGCTCGCCGGCACAGCCGTCTGGCAGGCGATCTTGGAGGCTTGGCGCTCGGGTGCCGCTCTCGCAGGTTGCTCGGCCGGAGCCTGCGCGCTGAGCCGGGTCGCAGACGACTTCCGTGAGCCGGGTCGCTACTCGGGAGAAGGTCTCGCGGTCGTGCCGCAGCTGGTCGTGCTTCCGCACTTCGACCGCTTCGAACATTGGATGCCCGGGCTGGCCGACGCCATGTCGGCCCGCACACCGCCGGACGCGGCGCTGGTCGGCATCGACGAGGAGACCGCGCTCGTCGGCAACGGCGACAACTTCACCGTCCGCGGCAACAAGTCGGTGTGGCGGATCGACCGCGACGGGACCCGTCTGCAGTTCAGGGCTGGTGAGCGACTGGAGCTGGCAGCGACGACGCCTCAGTAGGCAGCGCCATCTCGTCGTTGCGCCACGCGTGCCACAGGTAGCCGGCGAGCGGCGAGACCACCACCGGAGCGAGGACGATCCAGCCCCACAAAGGCAGCGACACCGTGTCGTGCAACATCAGGGACCCGTTCACGCTGAGCAGGCCCGCCACGTGCCCGAGGCCGGTCGAGGTTAAGTGGACGACCTGGCCCTTTGCGGCGTGGAACGACAGCGGGAGGATCCCGGTGTTCACCACGGTGTCGCTCGCCCAATGCCGGTGGTGCGGCAGGTTGAACGTGGTGGAGATGACGGTGGCCGACACGAGCGGGTGGAGCACCCACAGCGGGAGCACGGTGAGGACTGTCATCCATCCCCTGTCCCAGCTGCGACGTGTTCGCTCGCCTATCCACGGACGCGCCGTAACCCAGAACAGCACTCCGACGGCAAACAGGGGTAGGGCCTTCAGCAACCAACCCAGCTCCCACACGCTGAAGACCACCCTTCCTACGATGTCGGAGCGCGTGATGAGCCACGGATCGTGCTCGGGGTCAGCTGCGCCCCGGGTCTGGATCATCCCGTTCGCGAAGATGTGGGAAACCTCGTGGGTGTAGGTCTCGGTACGGGTGCTCGGAGGGTGAAAGGTGATCAGCTCACCGACGTGCACGGCACCTTGCAGCGGCCGGTCCGCCACCAGCGAGCCCACACAGACCGTCGGGCACATCGACGGGCTCCCCATCACGAGCAGTCGCCCGCCGGACAGGTTCCAGCCCAGCACGGCCGCCACGGCCAGGACGACCGCGCCGAGGACCACGAGCGGAAGGATCCCGCGGGTATTGCCGCTCCGTGCGCTGCTCACCGCGTGCGCGTGGCGGCGCCTCAGCGAGCTCGGTGTCCCAATGGGGGTGCCGTGGGTTTGTGTCATGACCAGGGTCGCGCTCATGATCATCCCCCGGTCACAGCTCGACTGACGCGTACGGGTAGGAGATACCAGCCGACCACAGCGACGTGGAGTACTGCGTGCCGAACGCCAAGTCCGACAGCAGGTGAAGTCCCTTGACGACAGACCCCGACGCTGCCGAGAGCTCCATCTTGATCGTGACAGTGACGGGGGACCCAGACGTGGTCACGACCGAGCTGGAGCGCGTCCCGAGACCGGTCAACAAGTAGGTGGAGCTCAGAGCAGGGCAAGCGGTCCCGACCGCCTCGACCGGGTAGATGCAGGTGTTGGTCGATCCCACTGTGTCTTGCACAGTGATCTCGGTGGTCCCGCAGACGTTCGTGGCGGTGTCCTGAAGGGGCCAGTACGAGGTCGGGGTGAGCGAGATCATGTAGGTCGAGAAGGCACTGGTGCTCGTCTCGCCGTACAAGGTGGCAATCTTGGCACTCGTCAGCTGCGAAGGTACGACGGCCACCTCGGACTCGGAGCCATTGAGGTAGCCGCTGGTCGGTGCATCGGACCAGCCGCCCGCCTCGTAACCCCAGCCGATGTGCCAGTAGCCCGTGTAGTTCTGCCCGGCGGTATAAGAGACGTTGTTGGCAACCTCGGTGCCGTTCACGTAGAGCTCCGCCCCTGATGAACCGACCTCGGCCACCACCATGACCCATGCGCCGGTGTTGTAGGCGGCAGGGGTGGTGATCTCGTCGTTCCCACCGTTGTACAGGGCCCACACGAGGTGGCCGGTGTTGTCCATCCACAAGAGGCGGTCCGATTGGCCCGGGTTGGAGTTGTTCTGGAGGTTGTCGAACCCGATGATCGTGCCGCCAGAAGTGGTGGTCGTCTTGAACCAGGCGACGACGGAAAGACCTCCCACCCCGGGGTCGGCATACGAATTGGTCGTCTCCACCCACCCCGACGAGCCGTTGAGGGAGATGGCCGAAGAAGTGCCCAACGTCGTGGGCCCGCTCGCCCCGAGGGTCACCCCGCCCAGTGCCGTGCCGGTGTTGCCGTGACCGGAGGAGTCGACCAGGCTCTCGGTTCCCGGGACGTTTCCCGCGTAGGGGACAGAGCCTGTGTCGCTGAGCGGCCAGTAGCTGGCAGGGCTGAGGGTGTTGATCTCGGTCGCGTAGGCGGACTGGGTGCTCTCCCCGTAGATCGTCGACACCTGGGCAGTGGTTAGTTGAGACGGGATGATCGCGAGCTGGGCCAGCGAACCGTTGAAGTAGCTGCCGGTGGGAGAGTCGGGCCAACTGCTGAAGTAGGCCCAGCCGATGCTCCACCACCCCAAGTAGCTCGAGGCGGTGGTGTAAGCGGCGTTGCTGGCAACTTTGATGCCGTTGACATAGAGGGCGGTGCCGGCGGCTCCCACTGAAGCGGCGACGAAAACCCAGCTCCCGGTGTTCACGACCGAAGAGCTCGTGATCTCCTCGGTCGCACCGTTGTAGATGGCCCAGACGAGCTTGCCAGTCGAGTCCACCCACAACAGTCGGTCGGCGGCGTTGGGGGCGGTCGCAACGGGGTCCTGCGAGCTGGAGAACCCGAGGATGGCGCCCGACGCGGTGGTTGTCTTGAGCCACATCAGCGCGGTGAAACTCTCGGGATTGCTGTACTCGGTGGTGGTCTCCGCCCACCCCGTCGAACCGTCGGTAGTTATCGCCTGGCTACCGAGCGGGCCAGCGGCCTGGTACGTGACCCCGTAGAACGGCAATGCGTTGTCCGGGCCTGTCCCGCCCCAGTCGGTGGCCGACTCCGAGTCGGCGAGCTGGGCCACCCCGCACACAGAGGAGGCGCTCGTCGAGGAAGTGGCGTTCACCCTCCCCGCAGAGGTCAACGTGGTCGTGGCCGACGACGAAGCTGTGCTGGAGAGCTCGCCCGTGGGTATCGGGGACCCGCTCGTGCAGGGCTGCGTGTTCGATACGGTGACCGAGCCGCCCGAGCCGCTGCCGGTGGAGTAGCAGTTGACCGAGCCTGCCGTGGTCCCCTCAAGCTGCAGGGTACCGGCGGAGAAGCTGCCGTTCGACGACACGATCGCCGCCTTGAATGTCGAGGCACCGGCCGCGTCGGTGAGGACGAGCAACAGTGCACAGAGCAGACCGAGCGAGGCGAACGCCCTGTGCACCCAACGCCGAACTGGGAGATGAACCACGCTCACGGCCTCCTCCGGAGCTTCCCGGGACAGCGGCGCCCTAGCTGGAGGGTGCTTGGGCGCCGCCGCGACCCGGTGGAGCTACTGGCTGATGCTCCAGGTGAAGGGCAAGGTGGCCGTCAGGCCCTGGTCGGCGTTCGTGGCCACACCGGAGTCGAGCTGGACCGTCACCACGTAGGTCGCCGTGCCGGCGGGCGCAAGGACAGACAGCGGGCCGGGGCCGGCGGCGGTGAACGTCGCACTTGCCAAGGTGGACAGGTTGTAGGTGTTAGCCAGCGCCGGGCAGACTGTCGTCAGTGTCGGGTAGACGCACTTGTCCGTCGCGCCCGTGGTGGTGTTGGCGATCGTGACGTCAACCTTGTTGCAGAAGGAGGTGTCCGAGCCGACATAGGCGTTGGCGTCCGAAGCCGTTGCCTGGGTGCAGGTGCCCATCACCAACGATGCGACCGTAACGGCGTGGTTGCCCACGTTGGTGAACGTGAGGGTGGTCGTAAGCGCTGTGCCTCCCGGTACCTGGTCGAGCGTTCCGACAAGACCGTTGATCGTGCAGGTGGTGTTGGTGTTGGTCGCAGTGACCGAACCGCCCGAGCCGCTACCGGTCGAGTAGCAGGTGGTCCCGCCGTTGGTCTCTTCGAGCTGGATCGTCGCGGAGCTGAAAGTGCTGCTGCTGTTGCTGATACCGGCGCTGAAACCACCGAGGGTGAGCGAAGTTGTCAACGCCAGGGCGGCCACCGCCGCCAGCGAGGCGACAAGCGCCAGCTTGTTGCCGCCGATGTGGCTCATCATGGCCTTCGCATGTCTTCCTCGATTGGTCATCGCGTCTCTTCCTTCGCCCTCGGCGCGCCAGGAACGGTCGTAGCCGGCCGCGGCGTGTCCCGGTGGAGCTACTGGGCGATGCTCCAGGTGAAGGGCAGTGTGGCCGTCAGGCCCTGGTCGGCGTTCGTCGCCACACCGGAGTCGAGCTGGACCGTCACTACGTAGGTCGCCGAAGCACCGGCGGCAAGGACGGTCAGCGGGACGGCGTTGTAGGTCTGGCCTGCCAGGAGGGACAGGTTGTAGGTGTTCGACAGCGCCGGGCACGCCGCTGCCTGGGTCGGGTAGACGCACTTGTCGGTGGCGCCAGTCGTGGTGTTGGCGACAGTGACGTCGATCTTGTTGCAGAAGGAGGTGTCCGAGCCGACATAGGCGTTGGCGTCCGATGCCGTCGCCTGGGTGCAGGCTCCCGTCACCAGCGATGCGACCGTGGCGTTGTGGTTGCCGGCGTTGGTGAACGTCAGCGTCGTCGTGAGGGCGGTACCGCCCGGTACCTGGTCGAGAGTTCCGATGAGGGCGTTGATCGTGCAGGTGGTGTTCGTGTTGGTCGTAGTGACCGGACCGCCCGTGCCCGAACCGGTGGAGTAGCAGTAGGTGGCGCCGTTGTATTCCTCGAGCTGGATCGTGGCCGAGCTGAACGTGCTGGTGCTGTTGCTGATCCCGGCGCTGAACCCACCGAGGGTGAGTGAAGTTGTCAGAGCCAGGGCGGCCACCGCCGCCAGTGAGGCCACAAGCGCCAGCTTGTTGCTGCCGATGCGGCTCATCATGGCCTTGGAGTGACCTCCTCGATTGATCATCGTGTGCCTTCCTCCACTCTCGGCGCGCCGGTAGCTTTCGCAACCGATCGCGGCTTGCTGAATAGCCATCGTCCTGGCAACAGACACGACTGACCCGTATCACCCCATGCGTCACCTTCGAGTCACCCCCTGTGTCACCTACGCGTGCAGCAGGAGAAGAAGGCTCTCGATCTCCGCGCCAAAGGCCGTGGGCTGGAGCATTCCGCGACCCGTCGGTACGCTCGGCGGTGTGGAAGTGGACGTCGAGTTGATCCCGGCCGCGGCGAGCTACCCGTTACGCCATGCGGTCCTACGGCCACACCAGAGCATTAACGAGGTGCCCTTCAAGGAGGACGACGAGCCGGGCACGGCAACTTTCGGCGCCATCGAGCGCGCCGACGGTGCTGTCGTTGGCGTGGCGACGGTGTTCCGCGATCCGGCACCTTTCGACGCGGCCGAAGCTGGAGTCCCTTCCGGCGCCGGGAGCGACGCTTCGACGTGGCGCTTGCGCGGGATGGCCACGCGTTCGGACGCCCAGGGCCAGGGCATCGGCACATTGGTGCTCAACGCCGTCGTTGACCACGTGGCGGCCGAAGGCGGCGGCCTCCTCTGGTGCAATGCGCGCGTGAGCGCAATCGCCTTCTACGAACGGGCGGGCTTTCGGACCTGGGGCGAGGAATGGGTCATCGCCTCCCACGGACCGCACGTGGTGATGTGGCGGTGGATCGAACTGGGAAGGGTGTGATGACGGTCAGCTCCGAAGTGCGAGATCGAGAGGTGGTCGACCTTCTCCAGCAGATGGTCCGAAACGCCTGTGTCAACGACGGCACGGACGCCTCCGGCCACGAGATCGCCAACGCGGAGCTTCTGCGCGCCGGCCTCGAGGGGTCAGGCTGTGACCTGGAGATCTACGAGCCGTTCCCGGGCCGCGCCTCGCTCGTGGCGCGCATCGAGGGACGCGACGCCGGCGCGCCGGCACTCTGCTACCTCGGCCACACCGACGTCGTGCCGGTGAACCCGGACGCCTGGAGCCGCGATCCGTTCGGCGGTGAGCTCGTCGACGGTGAGGTCTGGGGCAGGGGTGCCGT
>PMVZ01000072.1 GCA_003166375.1 Acidimicrobiaceae bacterium
TTTCGGTGGATCAGGGCTTATCTAGAGCGCGATCGGGGGTGTCTTTGACGTAACTGTCGGGGATTATTGCTCCGACGTTGACATCTTCTCTGGAGCGTGTCGCTGACGGGTTGCGTGTCGCGGGACGGCGCTCCGGTGACGCTGCTGATAGGCGGGCGCGACAACTTCGACGACATCAACCTTCGGCGATGGGCTCGTCGAACAACAGGATCTCCTCCTCGTCTGGAGGTTGAAAAATCGTTGCCCACTTTTCAAAGTGAGCCCGTGTCATGGGCGAGGCTCGCCACTCGCCCGATGCATTGCGACGCTCAGCTCGCTCGATTAACTCCTCCAAGGGCACATCGACGTAATGCAGCTCGACTCCCACCCCCAACGCTCGCGCTCCGAGTCGTTTCTCATCCCGTTCAACTCGCGCCCAGTGGCCCCACTCCAAAATCACGCTCTGGCCCTGGGCGAGGAGATCCNNAGCGAGTGTCGTCTTGCCCGAGGCTGGAAGCCCACACATCAGCACGAGCCGCGTCGATGATTTCGCCATGCACGATTTCTAACGCATCAGTCGTCATTCTGACTCCTGCTGGTTGGGTGCCCCTAAACGCTGCCGGTTCGCGGGCGTACAGAACAACGCCGGTGGAGGGACCGGCAACGCACGCTAAATCGGCGATCTGTCCGCAACCAGGGTGGTCAAGCACGAATCGCCTACCCAAGCGCACGACCAGGGTGTTCTGGCAGAACAGCCACTGAGGCTTCGGCACGACGCGCCTCCGGCTAACGCTCCCGACCCTGACAGTCCCGCATTCGCACGCCCGCTTTTAGGAGGACGAGCCGCACGGTGCTCGCATGGCACCGAGCTGCTTGCCAACCTTGGCCAGTGACTGACCAGCGGCGTAGAGCTCTCTGGCTTGATTGATCTCAGTGGAAGAGAGGCGGCGATTACGCCGAGTGACGCTCTGGCGCTCGAGGAGCGATAACACCGTTGTTCTGTGGATTCGGAACCGGTCCGCAAGCTGGCAAGCCGTGGCGCCGGCTTGATAGCCGGCCACCAGCTCTTCGATCTCGGCTGGGCACAGCCGTCGATGAACCTGCTTTCGGGGACCGACGCTT
The DNA here is from genome assembly GCA_003166375.1 of Acidimicrobiaceae bacterium. GTDB lineage: Bacteria > Actinomycetota > Acidimicrobiia > Acidimicrobiales > Bog-793 > Fen-455. Next base: position 1,102 of record PMVZ01000072.1, read on the forward strand.
ACTTCTGGGGACCCTTTCGGCACCATTTCTATAAGGTCCCGAAGACGTTCTCCCTGTTCGAAGGGGTTCGAGTAACGTCCGCTCACCTCCACCCGAAAAACGCCCCAGGTAGGACAGGCCGCCGCTGGTGGCACCGGACCGTGACGGTAGCCGCGCTGTCTGGGGGGCCCTCAGTTCCTGCTTGTGCCGAGCCTGCTCGACGCCACAGCCGGCCGTCGCGGCGCGAGAGCGTGACGATTTCAGAGGCACTTCTGCCCTGACGGCGAGGCGACGCCGGACTCCCATCAGCTCAGCCTCTCGGGCGGGTCTCCGGATTAGGGCTCGTCATTGGTGGCAACCTGGCCTCGATGGCCTCAAGCCGGTCGAGGAGGAGCTTCAGGCCTCCGTCTGTGTGTTCGTTGACCTGGTCCATGATGAACTCGGTATCGAAAAACTCCTTTTCCGCCCTGGCATCGGAAGCCGCGCTCTGCACCGACTGACCGACCATGATGACGCTTAGAAGCACCAGCTGTAGGAACGTCTGAGCGATCCAGGCGATGATCAGGATGAGGCCCGGTTTGGTGAGAAAGTTCGGCACCGCCGTGCGACTCAGGGCGCCAGCCTGGATCAGGATGGCCGGCAGGCTGACCAGGGCGACGATGCAGAACAGATAGGCGCACGCCATCGAGCCGACGCCCCGGGTGAGGATCACGGCCAGCTTGGCATTGAAGCCCTTGACCGCCTTGACCTCACCCGGCAGTCCTTTGAGGCTGATGACATGAGCGAGGTGGTGGCGGGTCTTGATCGGGATGCTTTGGGTCGACATGAACAGTCAGAGTACTTACCGCCTAGACGCAAGCACGACGATGACCGCCAGCCGCGGAAGTCGTCAAGCGCTCATCAGCGCGGGGCGGGGTCCTCTCGTGTCGCTGAGCTCGCTCGCCAACGATTTCGTGCATAAAGGGGCTTGCGGACAAGTCCTCAATGGTGCGTGTAGCTGTTCGATTCGCTGTTCCTGAGTGCTGGGCGCCTACCGGATGCCGGTGTCGCAGTTGATATCGGCCTTCTCGGGCGACCGTGGCCTTACGGTGACGCGCTCTAGCGGGCACCTAGGAAAGGTGTTCTCCATTTTGACGGCCAGCACGTAGATACCTGGAATAACAGTGAGGACATATGAGCCGTTGCTCCGGGTACGGGCGCTGGCAACTACCTGGCCTGAAAGGACGCGGGCTTCAACTCGGACGCCGCTGAGTGGTCGCGGTGGGCACGGATGTCCCTTGCGCTCTACCGGACAGGTCGGGCCGGCTTGGACGACGCCGTACACGCGTACGCCGGAATCCGGCACCGTCGTCGACGCACCGGACAGCGAGGAGCCCGAACCGCCGGCCGCGCCCAACACGCAGATAAGGACCACGGAGAAGGCAACCGCAGAAGCGAGACACCGCAGAGGGCGAATCGGGATCACCTGTCTTGACGGTCCGGCGGACGGATCCACCCGACCATTCTTGCTCCATCGGCGCCGTCGTGCAGCCGCCCACACTGCCAGGTTGACTCACACCCCGCCCCACCCAGGTACCCGACCCACCCGGGATCTCGGGCGTCCCCTTTTCGGCCACGAGGCGGCTCTTGTCCACCTAATGCCAAGGCAGGTGGTGAGCGCTGA
>PMVZ01000015.1 GCA_003166375.1 Acidimicrobiaceae bacterium
TTCGCGGTCACGACCTCAAGAAGCTACTCGGTAGCAGTTTCGCGTATTCCAGCCTGCAGTCAATTTGATGGCACTTAAGGGTAGTCCAAGGCGGCGAAAACTGAACCTCGCCTAACGCAGGTTAAGGACCATGTCCCAGTCCCCGGAGCGCGAGGTCATCGCCCTCGCCGACCCGGTCGGCGTCTTTGCATGACGATCTGTCCGCGAGGCTGCAGGACCAACTTGCCAGCTGTCGTCCGCTTGTACTCAGCCAGCAAATTCGCAAGATCCGCCCCCGATGCCGGCGCCTTTGCTACTAGCGCTGCCAGCAGTTGGCTCCGGGTTGCTTCGCCACCTGCGGCAGTGAGCCGGTCGAGTAGCTCGTTGAGCCGCTGATCGACAGGCNNAACGGGCGCGCACTTCTCGATCCTCGTCCTGCGCCCGATGACATCGTGAGCATCCACCACCCCGGCCACTATACATATTATGTTCATATGTATGGAATACAAGGCGTTCTCGACGGCATGAGGAGTGCTTTCGGCAGCATGTCGAATCCAGAGCCCAGGCCTGTCCGAATTCTCACCCTGAACATCTCGGGTCCTTCGACGGAACGCTGTCTGCGTCTGTTAGACGCGCTAGAGTCGCTCGACGCCGATCTTCTTGTGTTGACCGAGACGCGAGACAATGCCGGGACGCGAATGCTGCTCGACGCATACCGCGAGCGGGACTACGTAGTCATATCACCGATGGCGGCTACGGCCGGGGAACGCGGCGCGGCGATTGTCCATCGACTTCCGGTCGACACTCCACTATCCACCCGTACGGCCGATCTGGCTCAGCGGTTGGTGGTCACGCGTGTCGACGACGGGAGGCCGTTCACGGTAATCGGCGCTTACGTGCCGTCGCGCGATGCTTCGCCCGGCAAGATCCTGCGAAAGCAGACGTTCCTCAACCAGTTGATCTCATTGCTAAGCGAGCTCCCCCCAGAAGAGGACGTCCTTCTGCTCGGGGACTTCAACGTTGTGGGCCGATCGCACGTGCCCCGATATTCGACCTTTCGAGCCTGGGAGTACGACGCGCTCGAGGCGATCGAGGCAATCGGTCTCGTCGATGCATTCGCTCTCTTGAACCCAGGCATCCAAGCCCATAGCTGGATCGGGCGCAAGGGGGATGGCTACCGTTACGACTACGCGTTCGCCTCGGAAGGACTCATTGGTCGCATCCGCGACTGCAGCTACTTACACGACTTTCGGCTGAAGGGACTGAGCGACCACGCCGGTCTGCTCACGACACTGAACGGGTTGCCGGCCGAGCCGGAGGTCGTGTCGAAGCTCGAACTAGTGAGTGCATAGCCTCACTCCGAGAGCTGTCCCCGCCGCGACGGGTCGAGATAAGCCAGAGCGCGCTCGGCAGCGACGTCGGGAGGTGTGCCCGTGGTCGCGATCTCCAACGTCGCGTAGCCGGCGGCACGGAGTCGGTCGAACGCCTCGGCAAAATAGGCGGTCTCCCTGACTGAGATTCCCGGCATTCGTTCGAACCGGGACACCTTGTCTCGCTCGGCAAGTCGTCCTTCGATGACTTCGGGATCAGCCATCAGGAGCACGCTCAGGTCTGGAACGAGCGCTTGGGCGTTCATGCTCCAGAGGAGATCGAGGGGAATGTCGTCGAGACGCTGAAGAGCGAGGGTGGAGGCAACGTAGCGATTGCATACCACTGTCTTGCCCTCGTTCAGGGCAGGCCTGATGACCGTCTCGATTTGGAGGTAGCGGTCGGCGACGACGAGGACCGCGAGCGCCATACCCGTGAGGCGCTGCTCACTGCTACGCGCAAAATTCCCAAGCTCGGAGTTGCTCGGCTCGCGAATCGAAAGGACATCGGCGCCTGCGTCTCGCAGTCGGGCGGTCAAAACCTCAACGAACGTGGTCTTGCCGACGCCATTTGGTCCGTCGACAGTGACGAACAAACTCACGACCGAACCTTCATCGGACATACCTCCGCGTCGAGATCACCGATCCGTCCGCCGCCTGCCACAACGGCGGCCGGACATCCATTGCCGCAGGTTCCCCGTATGCCGCACGAACTGCACGACGGGTTGCTCGGTATGCCGTACCGCTTATAGATGTCGTAGGCATCGAGGCGGGCGCTGAAGTCGGCGTCACGGAAGAGGTTTGCCGCGATGAACTCGCTGAGGCTGTGCTTGGAGTTGACATTCTCGACTGCAAACGCAAGATACGGGCAGACGGCGGTGTCGCCGTTCACGAAGACGTACACGACCTCCCCGGCGATGCATCCCGACAGAGGTTTCGAGTCGTTGGGGAAACGGATGAACACCGGTTCCGGACCGTGGCGAGCCTGATTTGCTTGTTCGATATCATGCCTAATGCGTCGCATCTCCGTTTCGTCGGCTCGTAAACGCTCACGCGTCCTGATCCCCCGTCCGAAGCTGGACAAGGGGTTCAACAAGACGTACTCAGCGCCGGCTTCCTCGCCGAAGAGGTAGATGGCGGCGAACTCAGAGGGGTCGGCCAACGCGTTCGGAGTACACAGGATGCCCTTCAACAGCCCGGCGTCCCCGAGCCGACGAATATTCGCGACAGTCACGTCGAAGGAATCTCGGTCTCCGCGGAAGCGCCCGTGGCTGTTCCGGGAGAATCCGTCGAGGCTGACGTTGACGCTCGTGCCCGGTAATCGTCGAAGCGCGGCGATCTGGTCAGTCGTCACCGAAACGCCGTTAGTGCAGATCGTCACAGCTACACCGGTGCCGGTGAGCAACGTGACCAGCTCGAGCAAATCGGGGTGCACGAAGGGTTCGCCGCCTGTCAGCGTCACGGTCGACACACGAGCGGACTCGAGCCGCGGTAGTGCTGTTGCCAGGTCGCCAAGGCGCATGTCGGCGCCTCTCCGGGTCGCAGAGACGAAACAATGGGCGCAACGCAGGTCACAGCGCTCGGTGACCTGGAGCAATGCCTTGCGACCGCCAGGAATAGCGCCGGAGCGGAAGTAGCAGGCGTTTGCAACCTCGGCTCCGGCCACTCGCCGTCCGACGCGGAGGGTCATCGCCGGCGCAGCGCCGACCTGCGCGACTGGCTTGTCGAGTTGGGTCATCACACCCCTCCTGCAGGGATGTTAGCATATTTGCTAATCTTTATGACACGAGCTTTCCGGTATCGCAACTTCGACGTCTACGTGCTCTGCGAACGTGGCCAGCCGCACCACCACGCTCACGCACACATCGAGTTGCGGGGTACCCGCGTAGCGTCCGTGTTCCTCGAGACCCTAGAGATCTTCGACATGTACGAGCAGATACCTAAGGAGTTGGTCGAAGTGATTCACGAAAAACAGGAGGAGCTCATCGACTTGTGGAGCGAGCTAAACGAAGATGAATAGGCCTACGGCCCCTTGGGGACAGGCTGGCTACAGCGATATCGTCGCCGCAGCACGCCAAGATGACGACCTCACTGTCGAGTTCGCCAACGGTGACGTCGTTCGCGTGGCTCCGACACGGATCGGCATTACCGATCCCGAGTTTGATGTGGAGTCCGGCGAGGACGGCAGGCTCAGTGTTCGCATCGTGTTCGGAGACGGCAGTACGAGGGATGTCAGCTGGATGCAGATCAGGTCTGCCACTGACCCACATTTTGCACAGGAGCTTCGACACCGAGACGCCGAACAATCACGCCGGATTGGGCTCAGACTCAAAGCGCTCCGGGAAGATAGGAACCTCAGCCAACGCGACCTGGCTGACCTTGCTGGGATGACGGCGCCGCAGCTGGCGAAGATCGAGAAGGGAACGTCGGATCTCCGCGTTTCCACGGTGCAGGGTCTGCTCCGAGCGATGGGCGCGAGATTCGGGGACATTGCTGACCCCAACGCGCTCGAGGTGTCACGGAAGACCCTCCGAAAGCGCGCCGAGCTCGCCGGCGTGTCGAACGATGTGTGGGACCGGCTGACATCGCTTACGCCCAGCGGGCAGTTGACCGAAAGGCTTTCCCGCGCGTTCGGATGGCGACCAGCCGAGATTACGGAAGGCATCCTGACAACTCCAAGACTCAGCGCCGCAGTGCGTTTCAAGGCTCGTCGCTCGGGACAAGCGCACGACTCGCCTATCCTCCATCTCGGGTTCGAGGTTGCCCGATGCGTACGGAGCGCCGGTCGTCAGCCCGAGCACCGAAAGCCTCCGTCTAATCCGGCACAGATCCGAGCGGAGGCTGTCGATAACTCTGGACGGGTCACGCTCCCTTCGCTGCTCACCTGGATGTGGAATCGCGGCATTCCGGTGGTCCCCCTTCTGGGCAGAGGCGGATTCTCTGCGGCTGTGTGGTGCCTTGAGGAGGAACCGATCGTCGTCATGAAGGAAGCAAGAGACCTGGCCGTGTATTGGTTGTTCGATCTAGCCCACGAACTTGGGCACATTTCATTGGGGCATGTGACCGAGGAGGCAGTTGTCGACATCGAGGCTCCGGAGATTCATTCGAGCGACGATTCCGAAGAGAGTGCCGCAAGCAGCTTTGCTTTGGATCTGCTTCTGCCCAACCACCGACAGCTGATCAGTGCGGTCCGCACACAATCACGCGGTAGCTATCTCCGATTCAAGTTTGCGGTAGAGGATGTGGCAACTCAGGGGAACGTGAGCGCTGGTCTACTAGGCATGGTCGCAGCGTACGAGCTGCGCGACATTGGAGAGGACAAAGACCGCTGGGGTTCGGCAAGCAACCTAGCCAGGGCCGACGGTCCCGGACGCCCGGTCGCGGAGACAATCGCTGCCGTTTTCCTGCCGGTCAATGAGATGTCCGAAGTCGATGCGGCACTGATTCGCGGCGCGGTGCTGACAGGGAACTAACGAGTCGCTGAGCCTCCACTCCAGCTCGGGCTGATTTGGGAGGACCTTGAGTTCATGAGAGCCCAGCGGACCGAGACCGGTCGGGTCTCATCTGAGGAGTGCGTTGCACGGCGAGCTTTGTTGTTGAGCGCTCTCAGGTCCTATGACGTGATGATCGAACTGGTTCTATAGCGAAGATCGTCGGACGTCCCCGATGTTCCTGTAGGGGCGCCAGGTGCGGCAGGAGGAGAGTCGCAAGACAGCAGTTACTTATTGCCACCGGACGGCTCAGTGAGCAAGACGAGCGAGGGTTGGCTATCGACGAGATGGATGGGGATTCGCGTCGGAGGGCCGACGTCTCGGATCTGCGACTGGCAATGGGGTCCTGCGGTCGGAGCGATGAGCTTTGCTTAGGACTCGGGCAGGTCCAACCTGCCGGAGGCACCGCTGCAAGGCTCTAACGGTGTCTCATGCGCGACACCTCGGGTCCAAGGCGTAGACGGCAATACCGGACTCGGAGGGGCTCGTGCCGTGCGTCTCGTTGGCAGCAATGATGAGGTTGGTTGCGTCGGCTGCAACGAACCCCGGTGGAGTCGCCTCGGCTATGTTCTGCGAGCTGAATGAGTTCGGCAGTCGTAAATTCGCGTCGGGACGCCCCGTGTTGCCGGAGACGCACTTGAGGGGATCGCCAGCGAGCTGGAACCAGAGGTCACCTGCATCTGGCACCGCTGTCCATGTCCCGTTCGGGCCGCCTCCTGAAAAACCTCCAGTCAGCGGTCTGAGGTTTTCTGCGGAGTAGCCAGTCACCCAGGACGACATGCCACTTGGTGGCCCGACCCAGAGGA
>PMVZ01000167.1 GCA_003166375.1 Acidimicrobiaceae bacterium
TGTGCACCACCCCACCGGGCACTTGCGGGCTGCTCACAGGGCCAAGATAGCGGGTCAAGGCGAGCCCAATCACTATCGAAGCGGCCCCAAGTATTGCATCACTCGGTCCACGGATCCCACTGACCCGGCGTTCCGGGACGGTCTCGAGCCCACGACCCGCTGTACCTTCTGAGCATCAAATAGAACGGCGGAAGGCCGCGGAAGTTCGCCATGGCGATGCTCCCATCCGGCCTAGACTGAGCACCGAGGAACCATGGCTCCGCCGCGACATGACAGCGCCGCATCGCTCACCAGCCGCCTGGGTGGATGGCTTCCCGTCGATCCCCGCCACTTGAGCAAGTGGCTGGAGAGCAACATCGCCGAGGCCGAGCAGAGAAACGCCTCTCTCCATCCGGTGGTCCGGGAGTTCCGGGACATGATCGAGAACGATCCGGTCATGAACATGTACTTCACGTTGATGTTCGAGCAGCAGCCCCGTTCTGCGCCGAAGCCGTGTTCAGGTGACGTCAAGCTCGAGAACTACGAGCAGATGCTGGTCGTGATGAACCACGTCCTGACGACCTCACCGACCTTCGACGCCACGGCAATGGTGGGCTGCCCGATCAACGCCATCCTGGACTACCCGATGATCACTCCGGCCGGGCTGGCCGCTTTCGCCGACCCGCGTGTCAACGAGATGCTGAGGAGGCTGCTCTCGGTCTGGGCGGAGTTCCTGGACAGCGAAGCCTCGCGTTACGTGCTGGACGATTCGCCTTCTGGCTGGCTGAGCCCGATCGCCAGGGAGTCGCTTCAGCTGCACGAATTCCGAATCGATCCCGACGCCGAGTTCTGCGGGTTCAAGAGCTGGAACGACTTCTTCATCCGCCGCTTCAAACCCGGGAGGCGGCCCGTCGCTCGACCCGACGATCAGAAGGCGATCGTGAGCGCCTGCGAGTCCCAGCCCTATCGCATACAGACGCAGGTGAACGAACACGACACTTTCTGGATGAAGTCGCAGCCGTATTCCGTGCGGCACATGCTCAATGGGAACTTCGTGGAGCAGTTCGTAGGTGGCACCGTGTACCAGGCGTTCCTCAGCGCCGACAACTATCACCGTTGGCACAGCCCGGTCACGGGCACCATCAGGAGGCTCCAGAAGGTGCCGGGAACGTACTACGCCGAAGCAGCCTCGGAGCGTTTCGACCCCGCCGGTCCCACCAACTCGCAGGGCTACATCGCTCACGTGGCGACCAGGGCGCTCATCTTCATCGAAGCCGACTACAGCGGTATCGGCCTGATGTGCCTCGTCGCCGTGGGCATGGCGGAGGTCTCGTCCTGCGTGCTGGTCGACCAGGAGGGGAAGCCGCTGAAGGAGGGCCAGAAGGTCGAGAAAGGCGACCAGCTCGGATACTTCCAGTTCGGAGGATCGACTCATTGCCTGGTCTTCCAGCCCGGCGTCATCTCAGAGTTCGCGGTAGAGGCCATACCTCAAGGTGAACACGGCCAAGCGTCCACCGTTGTGAAAGTCAACAGTTTGCTGGCGATCGCTTCGTAGGGTCGCGAGCAGTGACGCGGCGGCCGATCGGGCGACCCGCCGCGCCGTTCAGACGATGAAGGTGGTACCAGGTTCGAGGCTGACGTTGTGAGCCGAGTCGATGCACAGTTCGGCGGTGACTCTGTCACCGAAAGACGCCGAGCCGGTGCCATCGCCGGTAGAGGTGTCCTCGACCTCGCGCTCGGTCGTCTTGGCGGCAGTTGCCGCCAAGATCGTGGCCCTGGTCGATGTGCGCGCACCCCTCCCCTGAACAGACCTTGAAATTCAGGCCGGTTGTGTCATTGTGCGCCGAAGTGATGTCGGCCTCTTCGTCGCCGGGCGGAGTCAGGTTCGACGCAGGGATAACCCCCGACCCAACGCGTTGCCGTTGCACCCGGAGAGGATGAGATCGAGGTCTGTGGTCTTGCGGCTGCCTCAATAAACCGGACGCCCAACCTCTGAACCCTAGCCCTGATGTGCCGTTCATGGGCAGGCACGCATACCGAACACGCGTACCGAACATCGATCAGTTCGAGCGGCTTCTCGCGACAGAGCGACGGCTACGCGTGCGCACGAGATCGCCGAATATCTGCGGGTCCGTCAATGCCTTTACACACGATTCGCGCGTCGTTATGGCGCGCCCTGAGCCGGCGATCAGGGGCAGTTTCACTCACATCCGACCTACACGGGTCGAACCCAGCGACCGCGTGAGCGGGGAACGAATCCCCTCAGGTCTTGATGAAGGCCAGCAGATCGGCGTTGATCGTCTCGGCTTGAGTGATCGCCATGCCGTGCGAGAATCCGGGGTAGGTCTTCAGTGTCCCGTTCTGCACGAGCTTCGCGGCAAGAACCGAGGTGTCCTGATAGGGGACGATCTGGTCGTCCTCTCCGTGCATGAACAGCGTCGGAACGTCGATCTTCTTCAGGTCCTCNNCTTCAGATCATCGGTGAAGTCAGTCTCGGAGAACTGCTCGATGCAGTCGTAGGACGCTTTGACGCCCGACTGCATGCCGAGGCGCCAGAACTGATCTCGGATGGCCTCGGAGACCTTGGCGTCTGGCCTGTTGTAGCCGAAGAACGCCACGCTCGTGTCCTTGTAGAACTGGGACCGGTTCTCAACGAGGCCGGCGCGAAGTCCGTCGAAGACCGACAGCGGCAGGCCGCCGGGGTTGGCGTCGGTCTGCACCATGAGCGGAGGCACCGCGCCGATGAAGATCATCTTCGCCAGACGCGACGTGCCAGAGCGGCCGACGTACCGTACAATCTCACCTCCACCCATCGAGTGGGAGATCAGGGTGACGTTCGTCAGGTCGAGTTGCTCGATCAACCCGGCTAGGTCATCGGCCCACGTGTCGTAGTCGTTCCTGTCCCACGTCTGGCCGGAGCGCCCATGACCACGGCGGTCGTGCGCGATCACACGGTAACCCTGCTGACCAAAGAAGAGCATCTGCG
>PMVZ01000118.1 GCA_003166375.1 Acidimicrobiaceae bacterium
GAGGGGCTTCGTTGAGCGAGTACACGTCGCGGGCGACCTCGAAGGCACCGTACTTGCGCATGTACTGGAGCGGAGTCAGCCCCTCTTGGGCTGCAACGGCGGGAAGGCCCGGTACCGAGTGGTCGAAGATGTGCCCGTAGTACTCGTCCACGCTCACCGGCGTGCCGGGCTCGGTCTGCGACTCGAACCACTGGCGGATGCCCATCGAGCCATCGGGGTCGATGTTCCAGGAAAGGTTTGTCCAGAACTCGTCCTCCTCCCAGACCTCACCTGGGTTGGCCTCGTAGCTGTAGCGGACCTTCTCACCGTGCTCGAGCTCCCGGAACACCCTCAGCACGGGCTGGCGGAACCCGATCCAGCTGCCGGCCTGGGTCTCCTGGCTCTGGATGTCGTGCCGTTCGCAGGCAAGCCCCATCGGCAGCACGTAGTCGGCGAAAGCGGCGGTCTCGCTCCAGACCGGGGTGAGAGCGGCGTGCAGCCCGACCAGGCGCTCGTCGCGAAGCACTTCTATCCACGAGAAGCCGTCGGGGTAGGTCCAGACAGGATTGAACACTCGGGTGAAGTACACATCGAGCCGGCCGCGCCCCTCCTTCAAGAAGTGAGGAAGCAGCTGTGACAGCTCGTGGTGGCTGAGCGGCCACTCGGGCGGGTAGAGCATCTCGTTCCAATGCTCTTGCGCAGGGGGCACCTTGAACGGCTCGGGCACGAACTTGTCCCAACTGTTGGGGGAGAGACCGCCGCAGGTACCCAGCGAGCCGGTGAGGGCGTGGAGCAGTACGAGGGCGCGCGCTGACTGCCAGCCTCCGAGGTTGCCGGCGGCGGAAGCCCTCCACACGTGCGATGCGAACCGGCTCCCGGCCTCCGCGACGTCTCGTGCCGCCTGGGCGATCGCCTCGGCCGGGACGCCGCTTTCCCGCTCTGCGAACTCGGGGCTGTAGCGGGCGTAATGCGCTCTCAGAGCGGTGATGAACTCCTCGAAGCTCTTCCCGCGCGCGACGAAGCCGTCGGCCTCGTAGTCCTGCCAATTGACCCACTGGCGCATGAAACGGGCGTCGAACCGGCCAGAGTCAAGGATCTCTTTGGCGATGGCCAGGAGCACTGCGGCCTCGGTGCCGGGATGTGGGGCGAGCCACGAGTCGGCACACGAGGCCGTGTTCGAGAGCCTGGGGTCGACGACGATGAGCTTGGCACCGGCCATCTTGGCCTCGATGATCCGCTGCGCGTGAGGGTTGAAGTAGTGGCCGGCCTCGAGGTGGGCGGAAATCAGCAGGATGCAACGGGCGTTCGCGTAGTCCGGCGAGGGCCGGTCTGCGCCCTGCCAGAGGAAATAGCCCAAGCGGGCTGCGGCAGAACAGATGTTGACGTGGGAGTTGTGGCCGTCTATCCCCCAGCCCTGGAGAACGCGCTCCATGTAACCGTCGTGACCGGGGCGCCCCACGTGGTACATGACCTCCTCACCGCGCCCCTCACGGATCGCTCCTCGGATCCGCGCCCCGAAGGTCTCGAGCACTTCGTCCCAGGTGGTGCGCTCCCACCGGTTCGAGCCGCGCGGCCCCTTGCGTTTCATCGGGTAGAGCACCCGGTCTGCGGACTGGAGCTGGTTCATTATCGCCAGGCCCTTGGCACAGAGGCGTCCGCGACTTGCGGGGTGCACGGGGTTTCCCTCGATCTTGGCGATCTCGCCGGTCTCTTTGTCAACGTAGGCGAGCAGCCCGCACGCCGCTTCGCAGTTGAAGCAGATCGTCGGGATGAGCCGGTAGTGGCGCTCGGCCTTCTTGGGCCATGCTTGAGGGTCGTGCTCGACCCAGTCGGACCAGCTGTCTATGGGCGGGCAGGAACGCAGCTCGGTCCTGGGTCCCTGGAGGTCGTCTTCCACTTGGGCCTCGCTCTCAGCTGTTGGGCACGCCCTGGGCCGCCATGACGAAACACCACTCGAATGCCAGCAAGCCCGCGAGCGCGCCGGCCCCTGCGATCCCCACGACAAGCGGCGAGTTGCGGTCGGCGGCGAGCAGCGCCGCCGGCAGGAGCCAACCGGCGCCGATCGCGCCGATCCAGAAGGTGTCCCGTAGCGATCCGCGCGTGACGATGCTGGCAGCCCGGCGGGCAGCGTCGGTGGCGTGAGGCATGGCCAGCTCGCCGAGCACCATCAACCCGTGTGCGAGGAGCCCGAGAGCCAGCCCCACCACCGCAACATGGCGCAGCCTCGGGGTGACCCCGAGTGAACCGGGGAGGAGCGTCAGGACCGCGCTGCTCGCCAGCACCCACTGGGCCATCAGGTGCAGCGGCAGGAGCCGGGTCTGCCAAAGGTCGCGCCCCTTGCACTGGCCGAAGAGGAACGCCGTATAGACAGCTGCCAGCAGGCCTGCCACCACTGTGGGCCAGAGCAGAACTGAGGCGACGCCGCCGGCACCGGCCCAAGAGGACAGGAAAAAGCACGTGCAGAGCACGCCGTAGGCCAAGAGAAGGAATGCTCCGCGGGCGACCCAGGAACGCGGCTGCGGGTGTGTGAGGACGCGGAAGAAGCGTCCCGGACGGGAAAGATCGGAGATCAAAAGGGCGACAGTGAGTGCCAAGAAGACGACCCCGGTCAACCCGAGCACTGTCTCCAGCCTCGTCCCGATCGTCAGCCCCTCTGTGGCGAGTGCCAGCGCCGGGACGGCCAAGATGCCGGTCGATACCGACTTTGTCCAGAAATAGGCCGGCACCTGCCAGTCCCACGCTCGTATGTGCTCCACGTCGTAGGACACGATCGCGGGCACCGTGGGCCCACGCGAGGAGCCGCGCTCGGCCGGCAGGGGCACCCGGCGTGCCTCGGTGTTGACCGTGGCGAAAAGGTACGTGCCCACGTTGCGCGCCCGGCCCGGGACGATCGCCGCCTCCTCCGCCCCCACGTAGAAGAGCTTGGGCCGTGTCTGCTTGTCCGGCCTGCGAACCGTGACCGGCTCCTCATCGATCAGGCGCGAGATCTCGCTCGCCGGATCGTCGATGTCGCCGGCGACGATCGCCTGTTCTGGGCAGGCCACGCCGCACGCCGGCTGCATCCCCGCCTCG
>PMVZ01000197.1:0-1049 GCA_003166375.1 Acidimicrobiaceae bacterium
GGGGCTCATGAAATATGGCTATCCCGGTTATCAGTTCACCGGCAACACGCCACCGGCGATCTGCAAGACCAAACCGACGCAGGCGGGCTGCTACGTACCCGGTGACCTCGCGCTCGCCAACTCCGCCGGGCCGTCCACCGACAGCAGCCAGTTCTTCTTCGTGCTGCCGGGCGGCCAGACGACTCTCAACGGCGAGCCCAACTACACGGACTTCGGCCACGTGATATCGGGCATGAACGTAGTCGAGAAGATCGGAGCAGATGGGTCCAGCTCCGGCACCCCGACGGTCAAGGTCTACCTTCTCAGCGTCACCATGAAACAGATCTCCGGCTGAGCCCGGCCGTCAGTCCGACGAGAAGAAACGGAGTCCGCCAATGCCGAGCAAGTGCCCTCCCGCCGACGGCTCCGCGCCGAAGACCCAACGCTTCGATGGGCCGCCACCGATGTGCATCGACCTTTCCAAGCGCTACACGGCCGAGATGGTCACCTCCAAGGGCACGATGGTCTTCGCTCTCGATGCGGTGAGGGCTCCCAGGACGGTGAACAACTTCGTGTTCCTGGCGCGCCACCACTACTTCGACGGGATCGCGTTTCACCGGATCATCCCCGGCTTCGTGTTGCAGGGCGGCGATCCGAAGGGGACCGGCGCCGGCGGGCCCGGGTACCGTCTCGAGGACGAGCTGCCCCAACCGGGGCGTTACGAGCTCGGCTCGCTCGCCATGGCAAATGCCGGGCGGGACACGAACGGGAGCCAGTTCTTCGTCATCTCGGGACCTGACGGGATGCGCCTGCCGCCGCTCTACTCGCTGTTCGGTCAGCTTGTCTCCGGGCGGGACGTCGTCGCGGCGATCGACTCGGTGGGAACCAAGTCGGGCGCCCCCAAGGAGAAGATCCTGATCGAGTCGGTCACGGTCACCGAGCTGGACTGAGCGGCCTGTGCACTTCGGCCGGTCGCTCTATCCAGGCAAAGCGTCTAGGCCGGCCTCCGCCCCGTTGACGTAGACGGTGATCTGTCCTTCACCCGCTGATCGCCACGAGCCGTCCGAGTC
>PMVZ01000197.1:1124-12456 GCA_003166375.1 Acidimicrobiaceae bacterium
AGGTGGAGGGGCGAACCACCCGAGAGGTAGATGAAGCGTGCCTCTCGGACCGCGGCTGCGTTGGCCTCCTTGTTGGCGTCTGCATGGCGCAGCACCATGAGTCCCCGGGCTCGGGAGCCGAGTGCTGAGAACCACGTCTCGGCTGTCGCGACCACCCGGTCGGGATGCTGGTAAGCAGCGGCGGTAGGAAGAACCAGCACTTCGTCGGCTCCCGAGCGCTCCAGTAGCTCAGCGTCGTAGTCGGTGCCCGCTTGCCACTCGCCTCCGCCGACGAGGGCGAGCACTCCAGTCGAAGTTCTGGGGACGCTGCCCGCCGCCTGGCCCGAGACGCTGCCCGCCGCCTGGGCCGGGACGCTGCCCGCCGCGGGTCCTATGTGCTGCCGATCGCTCACGGGGCGGGAACCTACACCTTGACCGGGGGGATGTACCTGGCGGATCCGACGGAGCCCGATTCGATCTCGAGGACCCAGACAGACCCCTTCTTCACGTCCACCGGTCCGGGGAGGTACGCGCCGGTCTTCTCGAGCAGTTCCACCATCCCCCAGATGACGTCCCCGTGGGTGCACAGCACCGGCACACCTCCATCGGCTGCCAGCTCCTGTGCCTTCATCAGAGCGCTGCTCGCGTCGGATCCCTCTAGAAGGAACTCCGCGGTACCGACGGACAACCCACAGGCGGCCGCAAGCGGCTCGAGAGTCGCCAGGCAGCGTTTGGCGCTGCTGGACAGGAGCAGCGTGGGCCTGGGCTCGCGCTGCGGAGCGCCGGACTTGTGCGATCGGCCGCCGGGCGTTCCGGTGTCGAAGTGATCGGCGAGAGCCTGAGCTTCCTTCACGCCGCGATCGGTGAGGGGACGGTCGTCGTCCGGGCCGGTCCAACCGTCGCGCGGTTGAGCGTGAGCATGTCGCACGACGTAGACCGCGATTGTCGCCATTGGCTCATCTCTCGCCCGAGACCCAGAGCGTCCTGGTGTCTTGGGGCCCGACGTCCTGTTGCCTATCAGTGAACAGTGCTGAGGCCGACTGCTGCACCAACACCGTATGTCACCGCGCCGGCCGCGGCACATATCGCAAGCTGGCGGAATGCCGACCACCACCATGAGCGCCCCGTGAAGAGCGAGAGCGCTGAGCCCACGATCACCGCAGCAATAGCCGCGATCACGATCGACGCGAGCACGGCACTGGTGCCAAGCCCGACGAGAAACGGGATCAGCGGCAGCAAGGCGCCCACGCTGAAGGTCACGAAGGACGCGAACGCCGCCTGTACAGGCCTGCCGAGCGAGTCGGGATGGATGCCGAGCTCCTCGCGGGCATGGGTCTCGAGCGCGGTCTTCGGATCGGCCATCATCTGCCGGGCGACCTGCATGGCGAGCTCAGTGGAGATGCCGCGGCTCTCGTAGATCCTCACCAGCTCCTGCAGCTCGCCTTCGGGGCGATGATGGATCTCCTGCCGCTCGCGCTCGAGCTCGCGTTCGAACAGCTCGGTCTGAGCACGCATCGAGATGTACTCACCGGCAGCCATCGAGAACGCACCGCCGAGAAGCCCTGCCAGACCTGCCAGCCGCACGACCCCGGCGGGCGGGCTCGCCCCCGAGAGTCCCAGGATCAGAGAAACGTTGGTCACAAGGCCGTCACTGATGCCGAACACGGCGGCCCGCGCGCTGCCCCCCCGGATGTCACGGTGGTG
Organism: Acidimicrobiaceae bacterium; assembly: GCA_003166375.1. GTDB lineage: Bacteria > Actinomycetota > Acidimicrobiia > Acidimicrobiales > Bog-793 > Fen-455. Next base: position 2,808 of record PMVZ01000197.1, read on the forward strand.
GTGCTCTTGAATCGGTCCCTCCGCGAGACCTTGGGGCTTGCGCCGAGCCCGCATCATCGCGGCCAGCCATCGGGGGACACCGGGGGTACGCGATCGACTCCTGGAGGGACGCCGCGGGGGCCTGGGCGGGCGGTCGGCGGATGGGGCCACGACTTCAATTTGGAGCAGGTAAGTGCCCGACGTGCAACCAGTGGCGCGATCGGCGCCTCGGCAGGGGCCGAGACGCCCCTCCAAGACCGCGAACGCGGCCGAGAACGGCGGAATTGACCGAGTGGACGCGACCGCCTGCGACAGACTCGCGCCTAGGCTCACCCCAACCCTATGAGCCGACCGTTGTCTGGAGCCCGCGACGAGGGCGGTTCCCTAGGTTGCCGCGATGAGCGCGGCGCCCGCGCCCAGTCCAGTTGAGCAGCAGCGGGATCTGACCGAGCTCGGACATGGATGTTCTCGATCTGATCCTCATCGCCGTCATCCTGGCGTCGGCCTTCCGTGGGTTCCGGCGGGGAGCGGCAGTCCAGATCCTGTCCTACGGCGGGGCCCTCGGCGGCCTGGCCCTCGGTGTGGTGCTGGTCCTCTTGGTCTGCCCTCATGTGAGCGGGCAGCACGCAAAGACCGTTGTCGCGCTCGTGCTGCTGCTCGTTCCCGCGGCGGTGCTCGCCGCTTCAGGACGTCAGTTGGGCGCGGGACTGTGGCGCCGGCTTCGGCGGGCTCGTTTCGGCGCGGTTGACGCAACCGGTGGCGCGATCACAGCTACGGGTGGTGCTCTGGTCGTGGTCTGGCTGCTGGCCTCCATTCTGGTGAACAGCCAGTTCCCCCTCGTGGCAAACCAGATCGATGGTTCAGGCGTCGTGCGCTTCGTCACCAACGTCATGCCACCGATCCCGACGGCGCTCGCGCCCGTGGAGCGCTTCTTGAGCGACGAGGGCTTGCAACTCGTGGCCGACGGTTTCATCCAGCTCGCCGGGCCGGTCCCTTATCCCTCTGCAGCCGAGGTGCGGGCCGGCGCCGCCAGGGCAGCCCCTTCCACGGTGAAGGTCGTCGCGGTCGGCTGTGGCGAGGTGCAGGAGGGCTCGGGCTTCGCGGTGGCGCCAGGTCTGGTTGTCACGAACGCCCACGTGGTCGCGGGCACGCAATCGATCAGGGTCGAGGACTCGGCCGGCTACCGCGTTGCGGTGGTCGAGCTCTTCGATGCCGAGTTCGACCTCGCCATCCTGCGCGTGCAGGGACTGGCGGAACCGGCGCTGACCATCGACCCGGACACGGTCGGGCGTGCCACGAGAGCCGTTGTGCTCGGCTATCCCGAGGGGGGTCCCCTTGCGGTCGACCCTGCGGGCGTGCGTTCCGAGATCCTCGCGACCGGCCTCGACATCTACGGTGAGAACCCGTCGGTGCGCGAGGTGTACGTGATCCAGGCCCTGGTCCGGCCGGGGAACTCTGGAGGCCCACTCGTCGAGCCGGACGGTGTGGTCATCGGAGTGGTCTTCTCGAGGTCACCCACCAGTAGCGACATCGGCTACGCGCTCGCATCCCCGGGAGTCCTCGAGCGCGTCCANNGCGACGAGGCCGCGGGTCGGCAATGATGGCTCAGTGGCGCTCCTGATCGAGGATTACGGCCTGATCGGCGACACCCACACGGCCGCGCTCGTCGGGCGCGACGGGTCGATCGACTGGCTCTGCCTGCCGCGTTTCGACTCGGCGGCGTGCTTCGCCCACCTTGTCGGCGACACCAACCACGGGTTCTGGCGGATCGCACCGGCCGCGAGCCCTCCGCCCGGCCAGGGTGAGCCGTTGCGGGCGACGCGCCGCCAGTACGTCGGGGACACCCTGGTGCTCGAGAGCGAGTTCGACCTGCCGGAAGGAAGCGTGCGAATCACCGACTGCATGCCTGTAAGGGAGCACAGCCCGAGCATCGTCCGGTTGGTCGAGTGCTCGAACGGCGCGGTCGACATGCGCATGGACCTGGAGATCCGTTTCGACTACGGGTCGGTCGTGCCGTGGGTGCGCCGTCTCGACGGCCAGCTCGTCGCTATAGCCGGGCCCGACGGGCTGGCGCTTTGGACCACGGCCGAGACCCGTGGCGAGAACATGCGCACCGTCTCCGAGTTCCACCTGCGCGAGGGCCAGCAGGTTCCCTTCGTGCTCACCTATTTCCCTTCACACGGCGAGGTGGCGCGACCCGTAGCCGCCCAGTACGCGATCGAGGAGACCAAGCGCTGGTGGCAGGAATGGGCGGACCTCGCCAACTTCGAGCCGCATCGGTGGCGTGACGCCGTCGTCCGGTCGCTCATCACCCTCAAGGCGCTCACCTACGAGCCGACGGGCGGCATCATCGCCGCCCCCACGACCTCGCTGCCCGAGTCGCTCGGCGGCGAGCGGAACTGGGACTACCGCTACTGCTGGCTTCGCGACGCCACGCTCACGCTGTCCGCGCTCATGGCGGCGGGTTACCGCGACGAGGCCGCGGCTTGGCGCGACTGGCTGTTGCGCGCAGCGGCGGGCGACCCGTCGAAGCTTCAGATCATGTACGGGGTCGCCGGGGAGAAGAACCTGAAGGAGGACGTCCTCGACTGGCTGCCCGGCTACGAGGGCTCCAGGCCTGTGCGCATCGGCAATGCGGCATCGGCCCAGTACCAGCTCGACGTCTATGGCGAAGTCCTCGGCGCGCTGCACGAGGCACGGCGCACCGGCCTCGAGCCTGCCGGCCCGGCTTGGGACCTCGAGCTCGCGCTCATGGACTTCATCGAGACGGGTTGGGCCCGGCCTGACGACGGCATCTGGGAGGTGCGTGGGCCACGCCGTCATTTCACGCACTCGAAGGTGGAGGCGTGGGTGGCAGTCGACCGGGCCATCCACGACGTGGAGGACTTCGGGCTCGAAGGCCCCCTCGACAGGTGGAAGTCACTGCGGGCGCGGATCCACAAGGAGGTGTGCGAGAAAGGTTTCGACACCGGGCGCAACACCTTCACGCAGTACTACGGCTCGAAGGAGCTCGACGCCAGCGTGCTCATGATCCCGATCGTGGGGTTCCTGCCACCGAAGGACTCCCGGGTGATCGGGACGGTCGAGGCCATCGAGCGTGAGCTCACGGTGGATGGCTTCGTGAGCAGGTACGACTCGGAGAAGTCGGAGCATGTCGATGGGCTGACGGGCCGCGAAGGCGCGTTTCTCGCTTGTTCGTTCTGGTTGGTCGATGACCTGCACCTCATCGGTCGCCATGACGACGCCATGGAGCTGTTCGAGAGGCTGCTGTCCTTGCGCACGGATCTCGGCCTACTGGCCGAGGAGTACGACCCGGTCGCGGGACGTCTCGTCGGCAACTTCCCCCAAGCCTTTTCCCATGTGTCGTTGGTCAACACCACAGTCGGGTTGTTGAACATGGCCCAGGGCTTCACCCACGAGCACCGGCTTGCCGGGATCGAGCCGGCGGTGACACGCGGGCTGCAGCAGAGGCCGCGCCGGCGGCGACCCGCGATGGGCTCCTGACGACGAGGCACGACACGAACTGGGCCGATGAGGCCTTCAGGAAGCTGCCGATCAGAACGGTCCCGGCGCACCGGGCGTCTTAGGGACACCGGTGAGGGAGTGTCCCCGAGCACCCGGCACGCCCAGGACCATCACCTCACGCTAAGACGCCCGCCGGTTGTGCCATAGAGCCGAAGGTCCCATATCCAGATGTCGAACATGTTGCAGTCGAGCCCGACGGGACGGGCGCCGGCACATGGGACCGGCGTCGCGCAGATGAGCCCGGCCTATGGCGGCCCTGCCTCGCCTCTCATCGGGGCGGACGCAGCGACAGGTCCTCTTCTCCGAGCGCCTCGAGCTCGTCCCGCTCGGTCGGCAGCTCGGGCCGGAACAGCTGCTGGGCGACGAGCGTCGGCAGGAGCGCAGAGAGGAGCACCACCGTCACGAGTTCTGTGTACTGGGTCTTGTCGATGAGGTGGTGCGTCAACCCGAAGAGCGCAGAGATCGATCCGAATGTGAGGCCGGTCGCCATGAGGAGCGTCATGTACGTGCGCTCGCGCCCGGGGATCCGCAGCGCCGACGCAGTCGGCCAGACACCGAGGAGCTTGGTCAGCATCTTCATGCCGAACAGCAAAGCGATCACCCCCGCCCCCGACACGAGCGCGGGCGCCGAGATGAGGAGCCCCGCGTGCAGGAAGAAGAAGGGCGTCAACAGCGCGAAGGCGATGGAGCGGATCCTGTCCACCAGGACCCGGTCGTTCATGAATACACCGGCGAGGGCCAGGCCGGCCACGTAGGCCGGCAGGACCGCTTCGCTCCCGGCGGCGGTCGCGAGGCCGCCGAGCCCGAAGAGCACGATTAGAAGGAACTTCACCTCTGGCTCACTCACACGGTGGCCGAANNGTGCCGAGATCGGTCACAAAGCACGCCGCCAAGATGAGCTTGCCGAGATCCTGGCGGTTGAGCCCCGTCTCGATCATGACGGCGTACACCACCGCAACCGACGTGGTGCTCAATGCGACGCCGCCGATCTCCGCACCGTGAAGCGGCCAGTCGAGGACGAGCTTGCAGAACCCGAAAGCCCCGAGGAAAGGCAGCAGGAAGGACACGGCTCCGATCGCCAAGCTCGCCTTCCAATGTTTTCGCAAGGAGACCGGATCGATCTCGGCGCCTGCGAGAAAGGTCAACATCAGCGATCCCGCACCCGCGAGGAACGTCGTGACATCGGTCTGCTGGATGTGCTCCTTGAGGCCCGGGATGTTGCCGAGCACAGCCCCGACGAGAATCTCGACGAGAGCGACCGATATCCCGAGCCTGATACTGATCACCGACGCCAGCAGCGCCATGCCGATCCAGATGGCGAAGACGTAGTCCGAGTTCATCCGTACTCCCTGTTTGGCTGACAGGGGTACCCATGAGCCCTACCAGCATCCGTCCTAGCTGGTAGAAGCCATCAGTCGAAGCAACACCCGACAATTCGAGGAGCGGGCCTCATCGCGCCTGAGCCGACTATAGCGACCGGCGGACGGGTTGACCGACCGTAATAAGAGTGATTATCATTCCTCTCGCGGTACCCACACAGAAACCGCCTTGTCCCAAGAGGTGTCAAAGGGAATGCGTTCTCAGCTCCTGCGAGCCCGCAACCGGGCGAAGGTCGTGGCGCTTTGTGTCGCGGTGGCTCTGCTCGCATGCGCGTGCTCGAGCGCGTCGGGTGCTCGGAGAAGCGGCGTCGTCGCGGCTGTGGGAGCAGAGAACCAGTATGCGAACGTCATCGGCCAGATCGGCCGCAGGTACGTCGAGGTGACCGCGGTCGTGAGCAATCCCAACACCGATCCCCACTCGTTCGAAGCAAGCCCGTCAGTGGCCGCCGAGATCAGTGCCGCTCAGCTGGTCGTGCAGAACGGCGTCGGATACGACACCTTCATGGGCACCATCGAGGCCGCGTCGCCGGACGCGAAGCGGGAGGTTGTCGACGTCCAGAAGACGCTCGGGCTTCCCGACAGCACGCCGAACCCGCATCTTTGGTACAACCCGAACACGATGCCGGCCGTGGCGAAGGCGATCACCCGCGACTTGTCCGCTCTCGATCCCGCCCACGCCGCCTATTTCAGGGCCAACCTGGCGCGCTTCGACCGTTCCCTCACCCCTTGGCTCCAGGCCATAGCCAGCTTCAAGACCGGTCATCCGAGCACTCCCGTGGCCACCACCGAGCCGGTCGCCGACTACATGCTGGAGGCTGCCGGAATCGACGACGAGACTCCCTGGGCGTTGCAAGCGGACATCATGAACGGGGTGGACCCGGCACCGGAGGACATCACCCTTCAAGACAGCCTGTTCACGGGGCACAAGGTCAAGGTCTTCCTGTACAACGAGCAGGTGACCGACTCGATCACACAGTCGTTCCTGGCGCTTGCGAGGAAGAGCGGGATACCGGTCGTGGGCGTTTACGAGACGATGCCCACACCCGGCTACGACTACCAGACCTGGATGCTGGCCGAGGTCCGCGCACTCGAGAAGGCCGTCGCGGACAAGGTCTCGACGGAGCACTTGTGACAGACACCTCCCGGCCCGGCGTGCGTGACGAGGAGATCCTCTCGCTCGAGGGCGTGTCGCTTTGGCTGTCCGGTCGGGAGATACTCCACGACGTCGCCTTCAGTCTCCGTGCCGGCGAGCTCACAGGCCTCATCGGGTCCAACGGCGCAGGCAAGACGACCATATTCCGGGTGATTCTCGGGCTCGAGACACCCTCGGCGGGCAAGGTCCTCTTCGCGGGCCACCCGCGTCAGCGCCGCAGCAAGTCCATCGGTTACGTCCCACAGAGCATCGGGCTCGACCCCGACGTGCCCTTGCGGGCACGGGACCTGGTGGCTCTCGGGCTCGACGGCGACCGGTTCGGCATTCCGCTTCCTTCGCGGAGCCGCCGGCAATTGGTAGACGAGGTGCTCGAAGCCGTTGACGCCCAAGGCTTTGCCGATGCCCGCGTCGGCAAGCTCTCGGGAGGTGAGCTGCAGCGGACATTGATCGCGCACGCGCTGATCGCCAAGCCCAGGCTGCTTCTCCTGGACGAGCCACTCGCGAGCCTCGACATCCGCAGCGAGCAGGAGGTCGTCGGCCTCCTGGCAAAGATCGCGAAGGCACACGCAATCGCGGTGCTCATCTCCGCACACGAGATGAACCCGCTGTTGCCGGTGATGGACCGCGTCGTCTATGTCGCGTCGGGTCGCGCTGCGAGCGGACCGACCGAGGAGGTGGTCCGCGAGGACGTCCTGAGTGCCTTGTACGGCCATCACGTCGACGTGCTGCACGTTCACGATCGCATCCTGGTGGTCGCGGGCAAGGACGAGACCCACCACACCGAGCTCGAGCGCACGCGCACCGTCGTGCCCCGTGGGCTTGGGTGACGGGGATGGACGCGGTTCTCACCAGCATCTTCGAACCCGGCTTCTTCACGAGCGAGCCGGTCCGCGTGGCGGTGGTCGTGGGTGGGGCCGTCTCGCTCGTGTCCGCGGTGGTCGGCGTGTTCACCGTCATCCGCGGCCAGTCCTTTGCAGGCCACTCCCTGGGAGACCTGGGTACCACGGGTGGCGCGGGCGCGTTTCTTGTCGGCGCCAACCCACTTTGGGGCTTTGTCACCTTCGCGATCATCGGAGCCGGGGCCATGGAGCTCTTCGGGGCGCGGCGGCCGCGGGGAAGGGACATGGCGACCGGCATCGTGCTCGGCGCAGGCCTCGGGATCGCTGCCCTGTTCTTGTACCTGGGCACGACCCAGAGCAATACGACCGGCGCGACCATCACGATCCTGTTCGGCTCCATGTTCGTCATCCGTGCCTCGATGATCCCGGTCTTCGCGTTGTTGAGCGTTCTCGCACTCGCCGTCGTCGCGTTGCTCTACCGCCCGCTTCTGTTGAGTGCCGTGAGCCAGGACATCGCCTCTGCCAGGGGCGTGCCGGTGCGAGTGGTCGGCGCCCTTCATCTGCTCGCGATGGCGGTCGCGGTGTCGCTTTCCTGTGTGACCATCGGGGCGATCCTCAGCACCGCGGTGTTGATCGGTCCTGCTGCCGCGGCGCTGCGGCTGACGAAGCGACCGGGCCTGGCGATCGCCTGGGCGGCCGTCATCGGGCTCGCGGTGACATGGCTCGGCATCCTGCTCGCCTACGACAGCTACTACTGGCCACCGGCAGGACGAGGTTGGCCGGTGAGTTTCTTCGTCGTGGCCCTGATCCTCGTCGTCTATCTCCTGGCCGATCTCGCAAACGGGCAAAAGGCGAGACGAGCCGGGCCACGAGCGATCGCGAGCGACAAGGGCCCGGGCGTCGTAGCCGGCCGGGCCTGGCCGTCGTTGCCCCCCGAGCCGGGAGCAGAGTGATGTTCTCCGGGTTCATGGTCAATGCCTGGATCGTCGCCACGATGGTCGCTGTCGTTGCCGGCATCATCGGGTTCTTCACGGTTCTACGGGGCTCGGCCTTCGTGGCCCATGCAGTTCCCCAGGCCGGCTTCGCCGGAGCCGCAGGCGCTTCGCTGATCGGGGTCAGCACTCTCGCAGGGCTGGGGACATTTGCCGCCATAAGCGCGCTTTCCATCGGCTTTTTGGGCAAGCGTGGGCGCCACGACGCGGTGACGGCGCTCACGCTCGTGTTCATGTTGGGGCTCGGGGCATTGTTCCTAAGCTGGAGCGAGGAGTATGCGTCTGCGATCTATGCGCTGCTCTTCGGCGAGGTGCTCGGAGTCAGCTCCAACCAAGTGCTCGCGACGGCCGCGCTCGGCGTCGTGTGCATCGCAGCCGTCGTGATCTTGTACCGCCCGCTCCTTCTGACCTCGGTCGTGCCGGAGATGGCAGAAGCGCGCGGAGTGCGAACCCACCGCATGGAGCTGTGCTTCCTGGTGGTGGTAGCGCTTGTCACGACCATGTCGGTCCCTGTCGTCGGAGCCCTGTTGATGTTCAGCTTGATGGTCGGTGCCCCGGGCGCAGCCCGATCCTTCACCGACAAGCCGTTGAGCGCTTTGAGTCTTTCGGTCGGCATCTCGGTCGCCATCGTCTGGACAGCCATTGCAGCGTCATATGAGACCGATTGGCCCGTCGGGTTCTTCGTCGGGGTCCTCGGCGCAGTGTTCTTCATTGCCGGGCGCGGCTGGGTCGCCTGGCGCCGGTCCGCTGCCGGGCGTGTGGACAGCACCGGGCACCTGGCGACTGGACCCATGCAGCTCGCGACGGCCACCGGGATGAACGGTGAACCGACCTAATGTCTCCAGCGGTGGTGATCGCACGTTCTGTCCATGAAGCCGTCAGCCTCCGACTGGCGGCCGTGGATCAGCGGTACACGCACCTGCGGAGGGTCCTGGTCGAGACATTGGCCGCGGCCGGGAGGCCGCTCACCATTCCGGAGATCGTCGCGTCAGCCCCTGAGCTGCCCCAAAGCAGTGCTTACCGGAACATGACCGCCCTCATCGACCTCGGGGTCGTCCGCAGGGTTGTCGGCGCCGACGACCACGGTCGTTTCGAGCTGGCCGAGGAGCTCTCCAGTCACCACCACCATTTCGTCTGTGCGACGTGCGGGAAGGTGGAGGACGTCCATCCCTCACCGAAGTTGGAACGGGCACTCGGCGAGGCTGCCCAGGCGGTGGCTGAAGAACAGGGCTACCAGGTCACCGAGCACCAGCTCGACCTGCTCGGCTTCTGTCCGGAGTGCCGCGCATAGGCAGGACCTCGGGCGGCGCAGTGGCGGTGTGCCGCCGCCCGTTCTTTCGAACTCCATAGGCTGTTGGCCTTGACCAGATCGCCTCGGACCAAGTCGGCGGGCAGCGCCGGACTTTCCGGTGCGGGAGAGCAAGGCGCGGCCGTGGTGGACGCGAGCGAGCTGCTCCGCCATGCCATGCCGCGCCGGATCTGGACCGGTCTCGAAACGACTGCGCGGCGCGTCATCCTCGCAGCTGGGGCTCTTGGCGACGGCCGCGCGATCGAGGTGGTCGAAGCTGGTCGGATGCATCGGCTGGGCACCGGCGATCCCGTGGCACGCGTAGAGGTCCACGATCCCCGCGCCTATGAGGCGCTGCTGCGCTCGGGATCTGTAGGCCTCGGCGCCTCCTATGTCGCCGGCTGGTGGGACGTCGACGACCTGACTGCTTTGCTGCGAGCGCTGTTCTGTCGTATGCGGCCGCTGCTCGGCTGGATGGACCGCCTCGGGCGGGC
>PMVZ01000259.1 GCA_003166375.1 Acidimicrobiaceae bacterium
CAAACGCCGGCGTCCCACGCTGAATGCCTTCAGCGCGATCGAGGTTTTGGTGCCCTACACCTTCACCGTAGGACCACCGGTGGCGACAAGTGGTGCCGTATTGACGTGCCCGGAACCCTCGCTCACGCCCGCGTCTGCGACCAACCGGCCTCCGGCGCGAGGCTGGCCCAACACAGCCGAGCCAAGAGGGGGCCGTGACCCTCACGCGCGAAAACAATGGCTCACCAGGCGCGATCGGCGAAAAAAGTTCGGCAAATGTGGTGCAAATGTGGTGCGCGGCGCCCCTGGACGCGCCACGAGGAGCCGATTTCAGCCCCTCGCACGTCCGTGACCTGGACTTTCTTTGGAGCGGACGACGGGATTCGAACCCGCGACCCTCACCTTGGCAAGGTGATGCTCTACCACTGAGCCACGTCCGCGTGTTGCCGGATCTTACCAAGCCTCCAGGGAATTCTCACCACCACCACCGCCGGCTGGACTGACCGCATGGTCGGACCCAGCCGGCCCGGGCTGGGCCTGCCCGTCTCGAGGGCCCAGCGCCGATGCGGGCCGTCACCGCGGCCGAACGACGGCCAGCAGTTCGTCGAGACTCTCGGTGATCATCACCGGCAGCTCCGCAATGCCGGCCACTGTCGTCCTACAGCCGTTGAGACCGAAGTACACGGTGTCGCAGTAGCTCATGACTGTCATGTTGAGCCCTGCACCCTCGACGACCGGGCCGAGCGGATAAATGCCGGCCACACGCGCTCCGGCCAGGAACAAGGGAAACGGTGGCCCCGGGATATTCGAGATCGTGACATTGAACGCCGGCCGGACGTGATCGAACAGCCGCATCGAGGTGATCAGGCGAGCCGCAGCGCCGATTAGAGCGGGAGGCGTGAACTGCATCCAGTCGGTCAGCACGTACGCGCCGATCAGAGACTCCTGGGACTTGGCCTCCGACATGGCCGCAGAGATCGTGCGCAACCGCACGATGGGATCAGCAATGTCGGTCGCGAGCGAGGTGAGCATCGCCGAAAGGCGATTCCCGCCGCTCAGCCTGTCTTCCTCGGCTCGCACGGACCTCGGGACCAGGGCGATGAGGGGCTCTTCGGGGATCTCACCGCGGGCAAGCAGATAGCGCCTCAGTGCGCCAGCGCAAAGCGCCAGTACGACGTCGTTGACGGTGCATTCGAAGTGGTTCTTGACAGTTCTCAGGTCCTCGAGCGCCGCTTCGCCGAAGCAGACGCGCCGGTGGGGTGTGATCGCGAGGTTGAGCGACGTCCTCGGTGCGCTGAAGGGCAACGGAGGGGGCAGGGCTTCCGAATCGCGGTTGTGCTCTGAGACACGCAGCACGGCCTCCGTGCAACGCCGTGTCGTCCTCGCCGCTTTGGCAGGACTGGAGGCGAGCTGAGCCCATGCATCGAACAGGAGGTCGATCTCGCCCGGGACGCTCTCGGGCTGCCAGTCATCAGCCTCGCCGACCTCAGGCCGTGGACCTGCCTCGAGGTCGAGCCAGGCTGCGATGAGCTCCGCTCCCGAGACCCCGTCGATCGCTGCGTGGTGCATCTTCACGACGATCGCCTGGAGACCTTCTTCGAGGCCTTCCACGACGTAGAGCTCCCACAGGGGGCGCTGCCGGTCCAGCGGCAGCCCGACCATCTGACCCACGAACTGCTCGAGCTCGGACCGACCACCAGGCCACGGCAGGCAAGCCCGGCGCACGTGGTAGTCAAGGTCGAATTCCGGGTCCTCGATCCACACAGGTTGCGCGAGGCCGAACGGCATCTCGACGAGACGACGTCTCAAGGGCGCCGCACGCCCGAGACGGCTCGCCACCATGGCACGCACCTGGTCAAAGGAGAAGCCGCCGGGTGCTGCCGTCGGATCCAGGAGGAACACACCGGTCACGTGCATGTGATTCGTGGGCGTCTCCATGTAGAAGAACATGGAGTCGAGCCCGCTCAGCCGCTGCACTGAACCTCGATCTTCTCACCTGCCGCTGTGACCGAAACCTCCCTCGCCACGTTCGCTCGTCTCAAGGCTCTCCACCGCCACGAAACGGGCCTCCTCCACCCGACAGACCACCAACTGTGCGATCCGGTCTCCGCGGAAGATCTCATAGGGGATGCTGGGATCCGTGTTCACAAGTATGACCGCGACCTCGCCGCGGTAACCAGGGTCGATCAAGCCCGGCGCGTTGAGGCAGGTGACTCCGTGCTTGGCGGCGAGCCCGCTCCGCGGCAGCACGAGGCCCGCATAGCCCTCGGGGATCTTGAGCGCGATCCCGGTCGCGATTGTTGCGCGACCACCGGCAGGTGCGAGGACCGCGTCGGCTCTGGCGACCAGGTCGCAGCCCGCGTCACCGAGCCGCGCACGGCGCGGCGCCGGAAGGTCCACGTCGAGGTGAACCAGTGCAACGTCGACCATGACAGCGCACCGTAGTAGAGCTGCGCCGGATCCGGGTACGATGCCCCTCGGTGCTCGCCTGGATGGATCTCGAGATGACCGGACTCGACCCAGCACACAACGTCATCGTCGAGATCGCGACGATCGTCACCGACGACGAGCTGAACATCGTCGCAGAAGGGCCCGACCTCGTCATCGGTGCGACGCCCCAGCAGCTCGATGAAATGGACGACGTCGTGCGCAGGATGCACACGACAAGTGGACTGCTGACCGCGATCGGCAAGTCCACGGTGACGGTGGACCATGCCGCCGCGGCCACTCTCGAGTTCGTGAAGTCCCACGTGCCCACGGCAGGATCGGTGCCACTGTGCGGTAATTCAATCGCGATGGACCGGCGTTTCCTGAGGCACTACATGCCGGACCTCGACGAGTACTTCCACTACCGCACGATCGACGTCTCCACTTTGAAGGAGCTCTGCAAGCGCTGGTACCACGACTTGTATGCGGCACGGCCCCAGAAGATGACCGCCCATCGCGCGCTCGACGACATCCGCGAGAGCGTCGCCGAGCTGATCTACTACCGCGAGATCCTCTTCCGCACACCGGCGGAGCTGGCAGTCCGGAACACCGCGCCGGCGGCGGACACCAAGACCGAGGCCTCCCCCACCGGGGAGCCGTCCGAACCCGCCGGCGACGTTTCTGAACAGGCCCTCCCCGCCTAGTCAAGACGAACGGTCCGCACGAGGCTTTCTTCTCGTGAGCGGCGGGCGCACGCTCGTACGGGACCACCATCTCGTGGCTGAGCGCGTCCCACCTCGTTCGGCGATCTGCCTCTCGGCCCGATCGAGCACGACCCGCGCGTCGAGATAGCCCCTCTCGAGCAGCTCCTCGGTGTGCGAGAAGTCCTGCCACAAGACCTCCTCGACGCCGGACTGCTCCAATACGATGACGTCGACGCCTGCGGGGACAGCGGCAAGGTCCCGGCGAAGTCGTGTGCGTATCGACAGCCCGAAAGCGACGAGCAAGGCCTCATAGGGTCGCCCGGAGTCGATCGGACGGGAGTTGACACCGCCGCACAGAAGGACGTAAATCCGCCGCGCACCTGCTGCCAGCGCCACCGAGAGCGGGGTGTTGTCGACCACGCCCCCGTCGACGTAGCGACTGCCTTCGCGCTCGACCGCCGGGAAGATCGCCGGCAGAGCCGCCGACGCGAGGACTGCCTCCAGCGCGGGCCCTTCGGTGAGCCACTCCTCGACTCCATCGTCCAGGCGCGTGACCACGATCGTCAGCGGCACGAGCGAGTCTTCCAGACGATCGAAACGAAGGAAACTGCTCACCAGCCGCCGCAGTCCCTCGATCGGATAGACGGCCTCGCGTCGCTCGACGAAACGCCACGACCCGTGCAACCGGCCCTTCGGGAAGACGTCGTTGGTCGCGACCGCGCGCCACATCTCAGCGGCGAGGTATGTGCCCTCGAGCGTCGGTTCACCGGCAAAGAAGGCCGCGTTCACCGCGCCGATCGAGGACCCGACCACGAGATCGGGGACGATCCCCCGTTCGCACAGCGCCCGAAGCATCCCCACCTGCCGACGTTCGAGTTATCCC
>PMVZ01000234.1 GCA_003166375.1 Acidimicrobiaceae bacterium
AAATGTCGAGAGCGTGTGCGTCAGGCCATCGGCGACGGGCCAGGATGCACGCCAGTAGAGCACTATCCCGACCGGCCCGTCACCAACGATCCTCGCTGGATTGAAGAGCAAAGAGCGTTGCACCGCGAGCTGGACCTTGCCCCCAGATAACCCCAACGCTCGACGAATGTATTCAAAAGGTGCGCCGGGCTCCCCCGACCGTCCCGTATGGGGATCCCTGTGTGCCTCGGTGCGGCGGCCTCCGGCGATCGAGTGGGCTGCCGTCCCGGCTTAGAGACTGCCGCCGCCTGCGCTTACGCTTGCCGTCGTGCCAGACCAAAAGCGTCACCACTTCGTCCCAGAGTTCTATCTACTCCGGTTCGCGAGTCAGGACGAGCGGGTCCTAGAGCGACGACGGGACGGCGTGGAGTTCGTGACGAACATAGATAATGTCGCCGCCGAGTCGGGCTTCTACGACGTCATCCTATCTGATGGTGACAAGTCCAAGGAAGTGGAGGACCGGTTGAATCAAACAGAGGGGGACGTCGCCGAGGTGCTGCGGGGAATCGACTCCACCCTGGTGCCGCCTCCTCCAGGAAGCGATGAGCGGATGGCCCTGAGTGAGTATCTCGGATTACAGATGACCCGAACGCGGGAGCATCGAGAGAGGACCCAGTTTCCGCTGCTGGTGGACGCGTTCCTTGGCGGACGGGATCTGACCAAAGAGCTGGTATCCGAGTTCTTGGAGCATATTCATCTTGGTTTCCGGCCCAGTGATGGCGAGGTGCAGGGTGCGTTCGACTACACGGCACTCGCTCTCCGGGATCCAGATGCCCTCACTCGGGAGCGATCAATGGAGCTGATGTTTGAAACAGCCGGCGCAGTGTCCCCCAGGTTGGCGGCACGGAACTGGTGTATCGAACACGACCGAAAGGGACGCTTGGTGACCTCGGACACGCCCCTGGTGCTCTGGAAGGCCCCAAGTCCGAGAGACGCCTATATGGGCGTCGGGGTTGTGGACGCCGATGAAATTCGGTTCCCACTTGACCCCACCAAGCAGCTCGTGATGACGAAGCGTGAGCGCTCACCGAGCGCCCGGGTCACGCCAGAGCGTTCAGCGACATGCAATCAAGACATGGGCTTCGCCTGCCATAACTTCATAGTTGCCCACCCCAACCAGCAGGCCCGCGTTGCCCAGCTCGATCTGCCGGAGAGGCGTCCCGTGTTGCGATTCAGCACCGGTCCGCTCATCAGGGAGAAGGCGGACGGAAGCACGATCGAGGAGGGTGAACTGATGCACGTCTGGGTGCCTCGCCGCTGATGCCTCAGCTATTCGATGCGACCAGTCGACGTCAGCTCGGCGGACGTTCCTCCTGCGGGAGGCGGCCGCATCATCGCGAGAAGGTGCGGCAGGAATGCACTGACGTCGCGGGTGGCGTCACCAAGCCCACCATGCACGCAGCCGCTCTAGCCAGATATGACAACATGATTACAGACATGCCCAACTCGTCAGAGCGAGGTCAACGCCGGTGCCCACAAGTCCAAGTAGACGAATAGTCGTCCTCCTTTTCGGTGCTGGATCAATCCTTGCCGCGTGCGGCACAACATCGTCGTCAGGGAGTACCACGACCACGTCGGCTACCCACCAGACCCTGACCATCATGGTGACCAACGATGATGGCGTGGATGCGCCAGGAATCAATGCCGTAGTTCAAGTTCTTCGGACTCTGCCGGATACACAGGTGACCGTTGTGGCACCTCTCACGAATCAGAGCGGGACGGGCGAGAAGACCACGCCGACGAGTGCCGGGGCATTGGTGACATCGAAAGCAACGACAGCGAGCGAGTATCCGTCGACCGCGGTGCATGGGTACCCAGCTGACACCGTGATTTGGGCCGTGAAGGACCACGGATTGTCGTTCAGACCAGACGTTGTGGTTTCGGGCATCAACTTCGGCCAGAACATCGGCCCCTTGGCTGCGCTGTCGGGCACTGTCGGAGCCGCCCGCGAAGCGATTTCGTTGGGCATCCCGGCGTTGGCGGCGAGCCAGGGCGTCGACAACGGCTCGGCACCGGACTTCTCGGAGGCCGTACCAATCGTCAAGAGCTGGGTGATCGAACACCGAGCTGAACTGATTGCTCACTCCTACGACTCAAAACCGCCTCAAGCGAATCTCAATGTTCCGACCTGCGGTGCCGCGTCGGTGCGCGGCCCTGTGACCACCGTGTTGGCGCCATCGGGAGACGCGAGCAAGACAACAAGCGTCGATTGCACCTCGATCTCGACGTCTTATGCGAACGACCTCGAAGCATTTGAGATCGGTTTTGCCACGCTGACCCCGCTCTATCCGCCTTGAGGGTGAGTCACGCCTGGAAAGAGAGCGTCGTACGGCCCTGAGCAGGCCCACCAAACAATCGTCGCAATGACGCTTTGAATAGGAACAATCGGAGGGTACCGACGTTCCCGCAAGCCCATGGATCACCGGGCGCTAACGATGTCTTGTCGAGCGACAGATCGCCGATTCGGGGCGCTCTGACACCCCTCGCCACTCCCAGTCCCTGCGGTCTCCGGCGAACGTTATGTGCGCCGGGGAAGCCCATCCGGCAACCTTGCTGGTCGGGTAGTCCCGGGGCATTGCTGCCCCGGGACCCCCTCAGACCCGGCGTGCGGCTTTCACCGCACCGGGCTCAAGCAGGCCCAAAGGGATCATGGGCATGCAGAAGCCATTACCTGCCTGCCACCGGCGCTGTGTAGGCGCCGCTGGCAGTCGGCGTGCACAAGTCGGGATACAACGGTTCCGTCCGGCATGCCGTGTCCCCACTCGACGCTGATCGCATCTTTGCGAAGCGCTTTGCGGGTCACCATGAGCCACTGCTCCCACTCTTCGGGACTTTGCGGTTCATGGTCGGCGAATAGCAAGAGTGCTCCACAAGTTGGGCAGCAACCATGCTGGGTCTTGAGCAGACGCAGACTGATGCCGTCCAGTGGTGGGGTCCTTCGCTCTCGCCGACGGGCCCAGTAGTCGGCCAGGGCCGGGTCGTCGGGAGACGCCCGGCCTGGCACCAACTGGTGCCGGACGATGCTGGTCCAGGAGAACCTAAGCAGGTAGGCGCCGTTGTCACGGTTGCCGAAGACCCACCGGTCCTGCCTGGACTTGTTGAACGGGCCGAAGTACCGGTTCACAACCCAGTGCCTCGACTTGTTCGGATGGCTGCGTTTGGCCCACTTGTAGGTGAGCGTCCACAGATAGTTGTCCAACTTGGCGAACGCCTCGCTGGACACCATCGACCGGTAGTAGGCCGACCAGCCCCGAATGATCGGGTTCAGTCGCATAATCACTGCCTCGGCGTTGGACCCATGAAGGGCCAACATCTCGGCGGCGAGCCGTTTCCGGTGCCGTTGTATGGCCGCCTTGGATGGCTTGATCAGCAGCTTGTCCTGATAGCGGCGGACGTTGAACCCCAGGAAGTCGAAACCTTCGTCGAGGTGGACGATTTGCGTCTTGTCCTCGTTGAAGGCCAACCCCCTGGGCGCCAGCCATGCGGTCAGACGTGATTTGACCTCTTCGGCCTGCTCACGGCTGACGCACAGTGCGACCAGGTCGTCTGCTTATGCCGAGTTCCGGATTATGCCGAGG
>PMVZ01000154.1 GCA_003166375.1 Acidimicrobiaceae bacterium
ACTCCGATTAAGCCGAGCATCTCGTTAAGCCGAGGAATCGTGGCGTGGGCGTGCGTGGACGAGGTTTGCTGACTGGTTCCTCGGCTTAACGATCGGCAGCTATCGGAGGCTGCAGAGAACTTCGAGCTTGTCCTCGGTGAGCTCTCGAGCTGCTGGGTGGTCGATCCCGGGTGTGGCCGCTTCGACGGCTTGGCGCATCATGTCCACGGTGGCGAAGGCGTAGAAGGCTGCCGTGGTCGATACGTTCTCGTGCCCGAGGAGCCGCATGATGATCGGCAAGGGGATCCCCTGCTGGTAGAGGTCCATCGCCTTGGTCTTGCGCAGCACATGACAGTGGATCTGCTCTGGGAGCGTGGGGCAGACGGCGCGGGCACCTCGGGCGGCCTGTTTCAGCACGGCGGCGACGGTGTCGGTCGACAGTTGGCTGGGTTGGCCGTGGTGTCGGCTGTAGAACAGCGGTCGTGTCGCGGACAGGGTGCCTGTGTTCGGGTGGAACTCGGCGAGGTAAACCTCAAGGTGCTCGATCGTCCTCGCGGTCAGCGGAACGATGCGGGTCTTGTTGCCCTTGCCGGTGAGGGTCACATGCCCAGGCCTGGCCAAGCAGAGCCCTTGCAGGGTCAGGTCGGTGATCTCACTGACGCGGGCAGCGGCGTCGTAGAGCAGGATGAGCAGCATCCTGTTCCTGCGCGATTTTGCCGTGTAGCCGCCGAAAGCTGCGAGAACGGCCCGTGTCTCGGCTTCGCTGAGGTACTCGATGGGCTTTCTGGGGCTGGTCGGTCCGCGGAGGGCCCGAGCCGCCTGGCTGAGAGCGACGAGGGTGAGGTCTTCATAGGAGCAGTAGGTCAGGAACGCCTTGACGGCACTGAGGCGCAGCGCGACCGTCTTCGGCGCATAGTGTCGCTGGTCCGACATCCAGGCCAGCCAGGCCTTCAGATGCTGGCGATCGAAGTCGTCGAAGCTGACGTCGGCGCGTTCGACGTGCTCGCGTTCGGCTAGGTAGTCGAGGAAGCACTCGAGGCTGATTCGGTATGCCTCGATCGTCTTCGGCGATCGTCGCTGCACCGTCGGCAGGTAGATGTGCAGGTACTCCCTGGCGAAGCTGAAGAAGTTGGGCGTGTCGCCCTTCGGGTCGCGTCTCACTCGAATCCGGCCTCTGGGAGCACCGACTGGGCCTCGTCGGTGATGTGGGCGTAGGAGGTCATGAAGTCGGGCGAGGTGTGGATGTAGTAGTAGCTGGAATCAACGGTTGCGTGCCCCATGTAGCGGGCCAGGTAGGGCAGCATCGCGGTGACGTCCTTGCCCTGTGCCATCCACCGCTCGACGTTGGCGTAGGCGAAGTGGTGCCGGAAGTCATAGGGCCGAGGCTGCTGGCCGCCCGCCAGTCGCGCCAATCCAGCCTGGTCCCAGACGCGGTTGAACATCTGTCCGACCGTCGCGGCCGTGACCTGGTTGCCGGCGGCGGAGACGAAGAACCTCTGGCGGGACATGCCGAACTGTTTGCGGGATACCTGCTCGCATGCAGCCAAGACTTTGACGACGTCGCCGCTCAAGGGCAGACGTCGACTGCGGCTTCCCTTTGACCACAAGACGTCGACGTGCCCCTCACCCAGATCGACGCAGTCGGGCGTGAGGAGGCGGACCTCCCCGGTTCGCATCCCGCAGGAATGCATCAGCGTGAAAAACGCGACCGCTTGCCAGCGCCACGGGGAGTGTGCGTGAAGCTGTGCTGCCGCCGTGAAGAACCGCTCGATCTCCTGCGCGCTCAGCAGGTAGGGCTGGGCGCGGACGGCCGGGGCTTTCCAGCGTTCGGACAAGACGTAGGCCTCGGTGTCGCCATGCATCTGGAGCCACCGGCCGACGTCACGGATATAGGACATCCACGAGCAGTAGCGGCCCGAGGCGGCCAGCTGCTCGGTCACCCAACCCTCGACGGTGTCGCGGTCGAAGACGGTCCGAGCCCGTGCGAGGCAGTAGCGGTCGAACC
The DNA here is from genome assembly GCA_003166375.1 of Acidimicrobiaceae bacterium. Lineage (GTDB taxonomy): Bacteria > Actinomycetota > Acidimicrobiia > Acidimicrobiales > Bog-793 > Fen-455. Next base: position 1,985 of record PMVZ01000154.1, read on the forward strand.
TCTTCAGATACCAAATCCGGGAACTGCCATAGAAGCCCATTTTCTCCTTGAACTCGAGATAGGCGTCCAGTTCCTGGGCGAACGCGCTGGTGAAACCGTGGGCGCTCACGAGCACACACCTGCGGGCACGTCGAGCACGCAATCGAGCAGATGCTCTCGGTCGACGCTCATGTACAGGTTCGTCGACTCGGCGCTCGCGTGGCCAAGCACAGCCGAGATCGTCGGCAGCGGCACTGCCGCACGCAGCAGCCTCGACGCGGCGTTGTGACGCAAGAGCCGACACCCGGCCTTGACGTCGGCAACGCCGGCCGCTCGGAACACGCCCGCCGTCACTCGGTAGATCGAGGCGTGATCGGCGAGTCGAGTGTATGGCGCCACGCAGCGCAGGAACACGTGTCCGTCGGTTGAGCCGGGTCTGCCATCCAGGACGTAGTCGGCAAGCTTGCCCACCAACAACGCGGTCAGTGGCACGGTCAGCGGGTTGCCCGTCTTCTGCTGCACGATCTCGGCAGTCCGGCTCCGCCAGTCGATGTCGCGCAGGCACAGGCCGACGATGTCGCAGGCTCGCAGGCCTGTCGTCAGCGCCAGCAGGGTGATGGCCGCGTCCCGAGCGCTCACCGCGCCTGCGGCGCAGGCCTGCACTACTAGGCGCTCGTCGTCGTCGCTGAGAACGGGAAGGATCGTATGGGAACGCTTCACTCCCGCAAGGCCCACCGCTTCGACGAGGTCGACTCGACCGGTGAACTTCAGAAACGCGCGGAAATTCGACACCACCCAGAACAGGGAGGACCTCGCCCATCTACTCGACAGCGATTTGAGGAAACCCAAAATGCTGGCGCCATCGGCGTCCTCAAGGTGGCAGATCCCTTGCGACTCCAAGAACACCAGGTACGCGCTGGAGACCCGACCGTAGGCGTCGCGAGTCGCCGGAGCCAGACCGCGATCATCCATCTCGGCTTCCCACGCAGCACACAGGCCGACGAACTCACCCGACTTGGGCCGGGCACCCCCGCCGCCGCGCTTGCGGGGCAGAAGCTCCACCCGGCCGGTCTGCACATAGAAGTCGAAAACGCTGACCACTCTCCCGTAGTCAAACCTGCGCTGTGCACTGAAGCGGCCAGTGCGCGGGCTGAGCGTCATCAACTTGAACGCGGCACCCAGCGAGGGCGAGTAGACGCCTCCTCGTTCCTCAGCGAACCTCGCCAGCGCCTTGACCGTCTTCTCGTACTGTCCGATCGTTGACTCCGAGTAGCCGGCTGCGCGCAGTTCGGCGATAACCACCGATGCGATCTGTGTGACCGTCGTGTCCATGCCCATCTCCTTTCCTCAAGATGTGAGGGCACGGCGGACGCTAAGGACGATCAGGATCGTTAAGCCGAGGAACCAGTCAGCAAACCTCGTCCACGCACGCTCACGCCACGATTCCTCGGCTTAACGAGATGCTCGGCTTAATCGGA
>PMVZ01000152.1 GCA_003166375.1 Acidimicrobiaceae bacterium
GGCTGGGGGAGTGGTCGTACCGGTTGGCGACCGCGGACGGCACGGACGTGGAATGGGTCGTGCACGGGAGCTCCTTGGAGGACTGTATGGCCCGGCGCCCGTCGGGGTCATGGGGATGCACCGGCCCCGTACGCTACGGGGAGGTCTATGGCGGCAACGGTTACATAATCGCCATCACCCCGTTCCTCCCGGAGACCGCGCTCGAGTCGATTAGCTACGCGGTTGAGAGCATGCCGCCGCACCAGCGTTTGGCGGTCCGCACGGAACAGTCAAGCTTTGGCCCACTGACCTGCGTTACGGTCAGCAACGGACAGGACACCTGGTGTCTGATGCGCGACGGGCGCCTCGCCAGTTTCACCGGCGTCGGCTACGTCGCCTTCCTCTGGGGCAGATATCGACTCCTCAGCGAGCAAGCGACCGCCCCGGCGAGCGACTTCAGCCTCCCAGGGGTCCCGAAGGAGCCGTTCATACTGCCGATGCCGTAGAGAGCGGCGCCAGCTATCGGCTCACCTCGGGAACGTGGTGGAAAGTCAGCTAAGCCATGGACGGAACGGAACCACTCGTACCTCCGATAGAAACACGACGGATCTTTCCAGAGAGACATGCACCACGAAGTCGGCGCCTGGCAAGATCCGGTCGGGTGGACGCGTTTGGCTGTGTCAAAAAAGACATGGGCTGATCCGGGTTGGACCGGACCACAACGGAAGAGCCGGGCTGCCTCGCTGCCGGCCGTCCGCACGTTTCACTGAAGGAGGGTAGAACGTGACAGATCGAGAAGGGGCACGTGACCGATCGATTCTGAACGCGAAACAGCGGCTCTACGACCGCCGCGAAGTGCTCCGCTTTGGAGTCGTCGGGGCGGGCGTGCTCGGTGCAGGCTCGCTGCTGACCGCGTGCAGCTCCGCTACAACCGAGCACAACAAGGTTCGTACTGGCAAGCGCGGCGGTACGTTGAACTTCGGCCGCGACACTGGTCCTACTCAGCTGGACCCGGGGAAATCCATAGTCGCTGGTGACGTCTACACGCTCGACAAGATCTTCGAGCCGCTGTACATCACTAGCCCATCGGGCGTGCTCACGCCCTGGCTCGCTCAGGGCCACACGATGAGCTCGGACGGGAAGACCTGGACTTTCGTGCTTCGGCCGGGGGTGAAGTTCTCCGACGGTAGGCCCCTTACCGCAAAAGACGTCGCGTTCTCGATTCAGCGCACCGCCTCGCATCCCCATTGGCCGCTCGGCTTTCTGGACTTCGCGATCAAGGACTTCAAGGCCACCGACTCGAGAACGGTCACGTTCGAGCTTTCCCAGCCGTGGGCCCCCTTCTTGTCGGACATCTCGGTCTTCGCCAATTCGATAATGCCGAACAACCTCGGGGGCGAGAGCGGGTCTGCCTTTTTCGCCAACCCGATTGGCACGGGCCCATTCCTGCTCAAGTCATTCCAAAAGGGCGCCGGCGTCGTGCTGACGAGAAACAAGAACTACTGGCAGTCGGGCAAGCCCTACCTCGACGAGGTCAGTTTCAGCTACATCCCCGACGACAACCAGCGCGTCGAGCAGCTCAAAGGTGGCGAGGTCGACGTGATCTCGGCGGTACCGGCCGCTCAGGTGGCGACACTCAAAAGGAACCCGTCACTCGTGCTCAGAGAATTCGTCTCCTGGGCTGTCGACCTGCTCTTGTTCAACGAGAGGGTGCCGCAGTACAAGGACCGCCACGTTCGCCGGGCGATCGCCCACGCCATCGACATTGAACAGCTCGCCAAGGTCACGACCTTTGGGACCGCAGAGGCCGGCAACTCGTTCTTCCCCCCGAGCCTGGAGTACTACGCCAAGGTCCCGACCCTCGGCTTCAGCCTCGACGCGGCCAAGGCCGAGCTCAGGCGGTCTGGCTATCCGCACGGCTTCTCGACCTCGATCCTCGTGCCGAGCGGCAACACCCAGTACATCGATGCAGCGACGGTCTTCCAGTCAGAGCTCAAAGCGTTGAACATCGATGTCTCGATCCAGCAGCTCGACAACGCTGCCTACACAACGGCGTTCGAGGCCTTCAACTACGAAGCGATGATCAACTTCGCCATAAACGACATAAGTGACCCCGACGAGATGGCATCGTTCCAGGTCGACACCCAAGACGGCGGGTCGAACTCGTTCTGGACCAGTTACGACGACCCGGCGGCGATCGCGCTCGTCCGAGAAGCCGAAGCGCAGTTCGACGGCGCGAAGCGCGCCGAGCTCTACGCCAAGATCCAGGCGATCGTGGCCCAGGATGCTCCCTACATCGCGCTCGACTATCCGCCGAACATTTACGCTTGGCGACCGAGCTTGCACGGGTTCACCGTGAACCCGGGCGGCGCATACCGCCTGGAGGACGTCTGGCTGGGCTAGGCGCCCGGAGTGAGTTAGGGGCTGCGCGGGTAGGTCCGAGAGCTCGGAAAAGTGCACCAACCAACCAGAAGATCGCTCGCAGGCCAGCCGCATCCCCAGTGTGAGGCGTCGGCTCCCCGCCGGGCCATCTAGGACGCCATTATGAGCGAGTATCGATCCGGGAGCGAAGGCTGTAAGAGCGTCAGGCGGGTGCGCTCGCCACGGTCACGCGGATCGCGCCGGCGAACTCGTCCCAGACGGGGAGGGACGTCATCGGAACAATCTCGACAGATGCCCCGGTGTACGGCGAATCGATCACGCGCCCGCCGCCCACGTAGATCGCGACGTGGTGCACGAGTCCTTTTCCACCAGGTCCGGCGAAGAAGAGCAAGTCACCCGGCTGGAGCTTGGCGAGCGGGACCGGGATGCCGGCGTGGCGCTGGTCGGCCGCGTCGCGGGGAAGGTACAGGCCGTAGCGGGCATAGAGCGAGTACACCAAGCCAGAGCAGTCGTAGACGAAGCCACACGTCACGCCCCTGAGATAGGGGAGCCCGAGGAACTGACGCGCCTGGTTTGCGCC
>PMVZ01000032.1 GCA_003166375.1 Acidimicrobiaceae bacterium
TTCTATGTGCCCAGCTCAGGGGCCCGAGATGCTCGCGATCGTCCCGGCAAGCGATCTGCGCCAGTATCGAGCCCTGAGTGCGCGCGCCAAGGCGGACGAGGTGAAAGAGAGGGCCGCGGAGGAGTGGCGGTTCAGCCCTAACTGGTTGACTGATTCGATGACGCCGGCGTGGAGGAAACTGACGCAACGATCCCAGAGTCCACGACGCTCCACCAAGAAACGACCGTGCCGGCAGGAACCACGCGTGCCGACTGGATGAGGGCCTCAGATGCATCCGACGGGTCGAGAGCGACGTCCTCGGTGCCGAGCAGTTGCCCGCTGGAAGGATCGACGATCAGTTCGCTACGAACACCGTCCTGTGTAAGTCCGATCCCTTGTCCCTGTTGACCAGCCTGGTTGGCAATCGTTCCGAGCGCCTCGGTACCTGGAATGAGTGCAGCTGCCTGGTAGAGAGCCGAGCGAAGCGCAGGTGAGGTGTCTTTGGGGTCTTGCAGAAGCTCGCCCACAGCGCTGAACGCCGCCGACGCGTTGTTTGCTGGACCGTACGCACCGCTCTCCAAGGTCCGGAACAACGCTTGCGGGTCAGTCGGCAATCCAGTCACGTCCGGGAAGCCGCTGGCAGAGAGCGACGCGGTTGACGGAGCACCCGCAACAACGTCGACCGGCGGGGATCCTGCCGCTTGCCATACCGACTTGTCTTGCGGGCTGAAGAAACTGGTCGAGAAGGTGAAGCTCGCCTGACCGTTGTCATTGGCGCCGACCCAGCTTTGCGCGTGAGTCTCGTCCCAGACCCGGTAGGTCGCGCCGGCGTCGGGAGCGTTCGGATTTGGTGCGGACGATGCGCTCTGGCTGACCATCGTGGAGGGAGTCACGTCTGGCGGGGTGAGGTTGCCGGCGGAGTTGAGAGCCACGAGAGTTGCGCTGTCGGTCTCGGTGTACAGGTANNCGTGACTCCGACGGCGATGCCGGAGACAGCTAGGACCGCGGCAGCCACCACCGCCGGCAGCACGAACCTTCGCCGGCGACGGTCCAGATCCGTGTCAGGAGACGTGATCAGCGGGACTACTTCCGCCGAGGTCGCCATCGCCTCGGTGAGCCTCTGCCTGGCGCGGTCCATGACCTCTCTAGGCAGCTCAGGTCCGTCCTGTACGAATCGCCGGACAAGATCGAGTTCGTCGGTTCTCATTGCTCCTCCNNGTGCAGGCTTTCCGCAGCCTGCTCGATGCTGAAATCGGTCGACGCGACTAACAGCAGCAGAGCCCGTGACTCGTCATCGATGCGGGCAAGCGCGTTCGCCACCCGAGTGACCTCTCCTGTTACGGCTGCGCGGTCGTGTACTGGGTCCTCATCGATCGCCTGGCGCTCACGTGTCGCCTGGCGCAATCCCAGGTCCCGTCTCGCCATCTCGGCCCGACGATGATTCCGGAGCAGGTTGATGGCGATCCCGAACAGCCACGGGCGGACATCTCGACGACGCGCATCGAAGGTGCGGCGTTGCGCAAAAGCCACGGTGAAGGTCTCTGCGGCCAGATCCTCGGCAGCCGTTGCCCCGACCTGGCGTTCGAGAAAGCGGTAGACGCTGCGAAAGTGACGGTCGAAGACGATTCCGAACCTCGCCGGTTCCTTGAGTGAAGCGCGTAGCACGTCCCGATCAGACGGTTCGCGTTTGGTGGCCTCGATCATCACCTGTTACTTGTCTGGAGAGAGCATCGCGTCACAGATGTCGTGATCGCCCAGTTCAGGACAAGTGCGGACAGTCGGAGTCACCGTCATCGAATCGCAGATGTAGCACGCCAAGTCGTTGGCGCGCGCGGCTTCGATGGCGTGGAGCGACGACACCGCGCCCCTGAACGATCGGCCTTGACGCCACTCGAGGCGACTGCCCAAGAGGTAGCGACATAATGGCGCGCAAAGTTGACCGCCCGCTGCGTTCCGAGTCGGCAGGAACCGAATCAGACGGAGGGGGGCCACCTTGGCCACGCCGCGAATGGCGCACTGGTAGCCCGCCAAGTCCCCACGTAAGGCACAATGCTCGACAGCCTCCGGAATAGCCTGGAGTCGCCAGTGCGTCCCTTATAGAGGGGTAGCCACACGGGCTCCCTCAAAGGAGCGGAGCACGATGCCCGTCAGAGCCACGTCGCAGGATCGTCCCAGAATTGATGGAGTGGACCCCGTCGTCCGGTCCGGAGTCATCAACCACACTTCTCTTGAATCCCGCATCGTGCCGAAAGAGGTGTTGCCGACGGTGAGCAAGGCTGAGGGAGGGAACCTTTTCCTCCAGAGGAGCGCTGCAACTGGCAGCTCGGTGGCGAGGCAAGGCCTTCGCGGGGCCACGCAGATTGAGACGTACAGCGAGCCAGTCCCACCTCAAGGGCCAGAGTTCATCGGTATTCCAGAGTGGTGCCGCCGGGTGGGCTGCTCACGCGAGAGCGGTTATCGGGCGGCGCGTCGAGACGAGATTCCCGGACTGTTTCGCATCGGTCGTCTCAAGCGCGTTAACTGGCTGGTCTTCGTCAACGCCACCGACCAATCGAGCGTGAGTGGAACCGCAGAATCGTAATGTCTGTGCCGGCTACTTGGGGCGCCCTTATTGCGCCGAGCCAGACGGAACCAACAGGGCTCCGAGAGTGATTGCAGCTTGACGATCGCGTTGCTGCAGAGCATGGGCGTACACCCGCAGAGTGACCGTGGGATCTCGATGGCCGAGCCTCCCAGCCACGACTGCCAGGTCGTAACCCGCGCCGAGAAGAGTCGTGGCCACCGAGTGGCGAATGTCGTGGAACCGGATCGAGCCAACTCCAGTTCGCGCTGCCAAGCGGCTAAATCGGTGGGTCAGGGTGTCGGGAGCCATCGGCGTCTCACCGGTCGGATCTTCGGTGAGCATGTAGCCATCGGCGGCGATCGTCACTCCAGCGTCCGCTGCCCAACCTTCTGCCCGGTGGCGATGGGTGTCGATCACGGCGAGCATCACGGGATCTAGCGCGACCTTCCGATCTTGGTGCGTCTTGGTTGGTCCCGCGCGCAAAACGCGTCCGAACTCCTCGCGCTTTATCGACCGTTGCACCTGCAAGACCATCTGATCGCGCTCGACGTCAGTCCATCGCAGTCCTAACAGCTCGCCACGCCGGCATCCCGTAAGCGCCGCCAGCATGATCGCCGCGCTGAGCACTGGATCATGGTCTTCTGCCGTGGTCACCAGGAGACGGACGGTATCGACATCGGGCACCGTCATGCGCCTTCGTTCCACGGTCGGCAATGTCGCTAATGGCGCCACAGAGCGGCTGATGAGTCCCCATTTGACAGCTTGTCCGAGCGCGGAGCTCAACACGCCGTGGTAGCTATTGATGGTCGCTGGGGACAAGCCCTCGAGCAGCCATCGCCGATACGCC
>PMVZ01000324.1:0-357 GCA_003166375.1 Acidimicrobiaceae bacterium
GCGCTCGCTGAGCTTTCCTCGCAGCACCGGCACCGGCAGATCGAGTATCGAGGCGAGGCGGCTCAGGCCGGTATCAGCGCCCGTCACGAGATAGTCGTCCGCGACGACGTCGACGCGCGGCGACGAGGCTGCGATCAGATTTCCGTTGCGGTCGTAGACCGCTCCGCGCAGCGCAGGAAGAGCGACACGCTGGTAGACCTCCTGCGCCCCGTAAGAGGCGTAGTGAACGGCGTCGACGCCTTGGATCTGGACCAATCGGGCGGCCAGACCGGACAACGCCAGCGCGGCGATCACCAGCATGGCGAGAAGGCGCCGGCGCAACCGGGTCTGCCTCGGCGAGCCCCGGCCTCGTGCGAC
>PMVZ01000324.1:381-15726 GCA_003166375.1 Acidimicrobiaceae bacterium
CGACCTGGCTGACCTGGCTGACTTGGCCGGTCCGGCCTTCGGAGCCGCCGCGGCTGCGGCCAAGGCTGCCCTGGCCGCGTCCGCTCCTGCCTGCGACACAGACGGCCCAGGGTCCACCGGCGCCAGGTAGGAGACCGACTCTGGTGAGATCATGCCGAGCTGCCGCTCGGCGATCGCCAGCACCCGCACCGGGGACTCGAGCTCGGCGCGTGAGAGCTGCAGGTCTTGTTGCTGGGCGAGCGCCTGTGTGAGCTGGCCCTGCAAGGTGTCGATTCGTTGCTGATCGGACGCTACGAAAGTATGTGCGGCAGCGGTCACGGCCAGGGCGCCGACGACGAACATGACACCGAGGCCTCGCAGCGTGTTCGCCCGGCGGTGGTCCGAGCGCGCCGCCGCGCGGCGGCGATCGACGACGTCGAGCCTGGGACGGGCCGCACCCGCGTCAGCAGGCCGCGACGACGCCGGCTCCCGGGCCGGCAGCGCCCGGGCAGCCGTCGCGACCGCACGCGCCGTGCTGGCCATCAGCCCGCCCTGTTCAAGAGGCGCTCCGCGGCGCGCAGCCTTGCACTTGCCGCACGTGGGTTCCGAGCGGTCTCAGCCGCGCCGGGGAGACGAGCGCCACGCGTGAGGACACGGACTGTCCCCACCGCGCCGCAGACGCAGGGGAGGTCCGCCGGGCATACGCAACCGCCGCTCGCGGCACGCATGAAGCACTGCTTGACGAGCCGGTCCTCTCCCGAGTGGTACGACAAGACGACGCACCGGCCCCCGGGACTCAGAATGTCGAGCGCGCTCTCGAGTCCCGCGGCCAGCACCTCGAGCTCCTCGTTGACTTCGATGCGCAACGCCTGGAAGACCCTCTTAGCCGGGTGGCCGGCGCGCTTTCGGGCGACACCGGGAAGCGAGCGGTCGATGACCTGGACNNTGTCGGCGAACAGCCGGGTGAGCTCAGCGACGCTGAGGCTGTTCACCAGGTCTGCAGCGGTGGCTCCGCGGGAACGGTCCATCCGCATGTCCAAGGGACCGTCGAAGCGGTAGGAGAAGCCCCGCTCGGGCCGGTCCAATTGCGGCGAGCTCACGCCGAGGTCGAACAGCACGCCCGCGACTGGTTGGCCCGGTGCCCAGGCGCGTACGACGAAGGCCAGTTCGTCAAAGCGGGCTTTCACCACACGAGCCCGATCCCCGAACCTGCTCAGGCGCTCCGTGGACTCGGCCACGGCGGCGGCGTCGGTATCCAGCCCGACCAGCTCGTGCCCGGGCAGTTCGGCCAGCAGTGCCGCCGCATGACCGCCCCCACCGATCGTGGCGTCAACCAGCACGCCCGCCGGGACGGGCTCGAACATCGACACGACCTCGGCGACCATGACCGGCGTGTGTTTGAACTCCTGGGTCATCCGCAACCCCTCGACCTGGTCGAGAGAAGGGCTTCCCCCGAAGCGAGGATGAGACATGGCGGAGAGGGTTGTGATGCCATCCGGCACTTCGGCCGAGGGGCTGCGGGCAACCCAGGAGTGACAAGTTGACGATTGAGCGCGCCGGGACCGTGCCACCGCGACAGGCCGGCCATGGCTCACGGCCCGACCTTCCCGGCCACAGACGCGCCCTCCGGCTCCGAACGGCGTGCTGACCAGCTTGCGGGCGACCAGAGCTCGACCCGGTCCAGCACCCCGACGAAGAAGACTTCCTGATCGAGCTTGGCCAACGCACGCAGCTCCGACGGTACCGGCATCCGGTTCTGCCGATCGAACTCGACACGGGTCACCAGGGATGCCCAGTCGCGCAAGTCGTTGCGTGCCTCTACGCCTCGAGCATCCTTTGCGTGCTGTCGTTCGGCCTCGAGCTCGAACTCCTCCTCGGGCCACAGCGCCAGGCAACCGTCCGCGCCCGGCGTCAGGTAGCCGTGCTCTTGAAAGTGGGCCCGCATGCGCGACGGCAGGATCACTCGACCCTTGGCGTCGAGTGAGCGGGGGAAGTTCCCGACGAACTTGAAGCTTGGCGTCAAAGCAGCCTTCGTTCCCACTGTCATGGAGCACGCCCTCCCCGGGCCCCCACTTCACGCCACTCTATGGGTATTTGCCCCCACTAGTCAACAATGCATTTTGCTCTCGCCCCACCCGGGTCGCGCCGCTTCGGCGTGGTGCAATGGGAACGAGCGCGACAGCGCCACGGCGCCGCACGACAGGGCGCGACCGGTGGAGCGTGCCGGAAGTCTGCTTCGGATCGGCGCCCGGATCGGCGCGCGGATCGGCGCCCGGACGGCCTAAGGCCCGGCGTCAGGGCAGGCGGCAGGCCCGGCGTCAGGGCAGGCGGCCCAGAATCTCCTCGGCAAGAGGATCTACCAGGTGCTCCGCGTCGGGGAGCCCCGCACGTTCGAGCCCAGCCCGTGCTGCCGAACGGCGTTCCACAGGACCGGCCAGCAGATCGGCCAGATCGCCGGCTCGATCGGTGAGGAGCGCCATCGAGTGGATCCAGGCACCCGAGCGCTCCCTCCGCTGCGACATCCCGACAACCTTGCGTCCCGCGACGGTCACCTCGCCGGCTCCAAGTCCCGCGTAACACAATGTCCTGGACCAGGGTGTGCTCTGTCTCGGCCCACGGTTCACCTCGACGCCTGCCCGCGCGACGGAGGTGCCGAGCACGCTCGCGATCGCCGCGGCAAACGCATCGCCCAGCCAGTGGAACGACTTTCCGACATCTGATTGTGCCAAGGGGTCGTCATTGGGCACGAAGACGTCCAGCCACACCTGCAGGCCGGGCGCGACGAGGACGGCGCCCCCTCCGCTTCGGCGGCGCACAAGGTCGGCTCCCGCGGCGGCAAGCCTTTCCCCGTCGAAGTCAGACGCCGGCTGCGCGCTGCCTATCACGACGGCCTGAGCGAGGGAGATGCAGACGCAGGCGAGACGTGCGCCGAGTGGATCCGGCACCTCGCCGTGGAGGACCGCAGGTGTGGCGCGGCGTTCGAGGACGCGCCAGGCCCGATGACGACCGGAGGCGGCTCGCGTGGTCAGAGGCCGACGGCGCGGCCGAGCACGGGCTCGACGTAAGGAGCCCATTCGTCAAGGACCTCACCACTCGCGGCGAGCAGCCACAGGCGAGAGCGGGGAGCTCGCGGCATCTTCGTGAGCCGGAAGCCCGCCTCGTCGAGCAGCCTGTCCTCTTTGCGGCTGTTGCAGCGCCTGCAACAAGCCACGACGTTGTCCCAGCTGTGCGTCCCACCCCGGCTCCGGGGAACCACGTGATCGATGTTCTCCGCCTGCGCCCCGCAGTACTGACAACGGTGACCATCACGAACGAACACCGAACGGCGGGTGACCGCGACGCGGGCTTGGTGTGGCACCCGGACGTAGTTGACCAGCCGGACGATGGACGGCTCGGGGAACCTCGCCCTCGCGGAATGGAGGTCGTGGCCGGTGTCATGGACGAGAACGGCCTTGTCAGCCAGCACGAGGACCAGGGCTCGCCGCGAGGCGACGACCGAGAGCGGCTCGAAGGACGCGTTCAGCACGAGCGCGCGGCCGATCATCTCAGCCTTCTTGTGGTCCCAGGCAAGGCATCAGGCCGGAGGCTACCGCAACAATGTGCGGCGGCGTGAGTTTCGGCACCAGTCGAGCCAGGCAACGACGTCCTCGGGCACAGGGCGTGCGGTCGGGTCCCCGTAGGCGGTCTCCATCCGGAAAGCCAGCCACCCCGGCGAGGGGAGCGGGGCCGGCGGCCAGCGGTGCCACCACCCCCGAGGCGCCATGGCGATTGACTCGACCGCCGCAATCGGCCACAACGAGGGCCTACGACCCACCGCCGACGCGGCCTCGATCCACCAGGCGTGCCCGCCGGACGATCCTCCGCCGCCGCTGTGATCACCTGGGCCGCGGCGGCGCCGGGACTTACCGCTCACGGGCCGGCGAAGAAGCTCAGCTGCGGTTCCCGAAACGGGACTTCAGGCGGCGCCGCATCTCCGACCACTCGTCGCCCGACCGGCGAGACCCCGTGAGACCACCGAAACCTGGCGAGTCTGCATGTCTGGCCTGGTGAACAAAGGCCACTGTGGCGACGAGCATGATCAGGAAGCCGAGGCTGCCGAGGAGCACCGATGAGCCGAAGGCGACGAGCAGGAGCACAAAGCCGGCGATGAAGGCGACGACCCATCCCCGACCAGAGCGGCCGTGCGGGCGATGCTGCGTCTTCGTGCTGACACGATCGGCAAAGGCCCGATCGTGCTCATACAGCTTTTCCTCCATTTCGTGGAGGATTCTCTGCTCCTCTTCGGAAAGCGGCATCGTCACCCCCTCTCGGTCAGCGACCTTGCTGCACCAGTTCAATCATCCCACACGGGTAAGGACCGGACAACGGCGCGCGCACGGGGGCCGGGCCAGTCCCAGCCTCCTTCCAACACAACGCTCCCGCTGCGGACTGATTCCATCCCGCCCGCCAACCTGTCACTTCTGTGGCCCCCACTGGGAGTCACCGAGCTGCTTGACGCGCAGCCCAGAAGCGCCGACCAGGGCGGCAGGGCCCACCGACGCGACGCCGTAGCGCTCCCGGATCGCGTCGACGACTGCGTCCAGGTCCGAACGGGCAGACGAGGCCCCATTCGCCGGGCCGTCGGCGGGCCTTGCGAGATCCCAGAGCGCGAGCTGCTCCCCGGTCCCGTCCGGTCGCGCCTCGAGCGAAGAGACGCTCACGCCGAGCAGGCGCACACCTTGATGGACCTCGGCCCCTGACAACAGCGCCGCGGCGATCTTCACGAGCTCGGCCGAGGAGGCGACCGGGCGGTGCAGCGAGTGCGACCGCGTGATGGTGGTGAAGTCGCCATATCGCAGCTTCACGGTCACAGTTCGGCCCGCCAGGCCGGACGCGCGAAGCCTGCTGCTCACGGCGTCAGCCATGCGCGCGACTTCGAGACGGAGCCGCTCGGGATCGTGCACGTCGACAGCGAAGGTCTCCTCGTGACCGACGGACTTCACCGGCCGGCCCATGACGACTGGCCGATCGTCACGGGCCCACGCAAGCTCGTGGAGCTGCGCCCCGGCCGCGCGGCCGACGAGCCGGGCGAGGTGCGCCGGGTCGACCTTGGCGAGATCGCCGATCGTGGCGATGCCGTAACGGGCGAGCTGCTCGGCGGTCCGGGGACCCACGCCCCAAAGGTCCGAGACGGGCCGGGGATGAAGGAACGCCAGCTCCTGGCCTCCAGGCACTACGAAGATGCCGGGCCCGGCAACCGGCCCGCTCGAAGACGCGATCGGCTTGGCGGCCCTCGAGGCCATCTTGGCCAGCAACTTGTTGCGGGCGATCCCGACCGAGCACGACAGCTTCAGGTCCTCGGTGACACGTGCGCGAATTGCCTTGGCGATCTCCATGCTCGAGCCGAACAACCGGTGCCCCCCCGACACGTCGAGGAAGGCCTCGTCCAACGAGATCGGCTCGATCAGTGGTGTGAACACTTCGAAGACCTGGTGAAGCCGGCGGCTCACCTCGCCGTAGCGACCGTGCCTGCCCGCCAGCACCACGGCCTGAGGGCACCGCCGCCGCGCCTCGACCATCGGCATCGCGGACCGGACTCCCGTGGCCCTTGCCTCGTAGGAGCACGAGGCCACCACCCCCCGCGGCCCGGTCCCGCCGACGATCACCGGGAGCCCTAGCAGCGTCGGGTCATCGAGGACCTCGACGGCCGCGAAGAACGCGTCCATGTCGACGTGCAGAATGTCCAGCTCTGCGGTCACGACGCCAACCAGATCCGCCGGAACGGCTCCGCATAGGCGACGCCGGCCTCCTGCCCGGCGAGCTCGGCGCCGTCGCGAAGCGCGCTCGCGAGCCAGTCGCCGGCATCGGCAAGCTGTGAGACGTGACAGGACACCGCCTCGATCTTCCGGTCGATGGTAGAGCTCACGTCCACCCAGACATTGGGCTGCAAAGACCCCGACAAGTAGGCCGCCACGACCTGGTGCGCCACGCCCGTTCCCCTGAAGTACAAGGGCGACGCCGCGGCCGGCGCAGCAGCGTCGAGCGCTGCCCACCCGACGACTCTATGGTCGCGATGGTTGTAGTGGTGCTCGCCGAAGAACACCGCGAGCGGGTCCGGCGTGATTATCACTTCCGGTCGCACATCCCGGATGATCTGCACCAGCTCGCGCCGCAAGGCGACGTCGTTCTCGATCTCACCGTCCAGATGGCCCAGGAGATGAAGGCCTTTAGCCGCGAGAACCTCGACGGAACGCTCTGCCTCGACAGTCCGCGAGGCCACAAGAGCGTCAGGGTCCACGTTCGCATCGGTCGCGCCCTTGTCACCTGCGGTGCAGATGACGACATGGACCGTGCTCCCGGCGCCGGCCCAACGCGCGAGCGTGCCTCCGCAGGAGATGACCGGGTCGTCGGGATGGGCGTAGATCGCGAGTGCTACGGCCGGCGTCTCCTCGAGCAAGGCCTCGCTCATGGCCTCGCGCTGCCCGATGTTCCGCCCTCTTTGTCGTCAGGATCCCCCGTGCCCGGCTCGGACTGCGGTGTCGCGTCCTTGTTCAAGAGCCCCAGCTCGCGCGCGAAGTCGTCAACCTGCTCAAAACCCTTGTAAACACTGGCAAAACGTACCGCCGCCACATCGTCGAGCTCCCTCAGGGCTTCGAGCACGGCAAGGCCTACCTGCTCGCTCTGCACTTCGGGCCCCAGCAACCAGGCCCCTTGTTCTACAGCTGCAGCCAGCGCTTCGAGCTGCTCGGGCTCGACCGGCCGGTTCTTGCATGCTGCTCGGGCGCCGGCTATCACCTTGCGCCGGTCAAAGGGCTCACGCCGTGCGGACCGCTTGACGACCCACAGCACTGCCTGGCTCACCCGCTCGACAGTTGTGAACCGACGCGTGCATGAGATGCACTCGCGACGGCGGCGGATCGCGTCACCCTGTTCCACCTCGCGTGAGTCCACGACCCGGTCCTCGGTCGCTCCACACCACGGGCACCGCACGAACTGACCGTAGCGCCGATCGGGCGCACGACGGGGCGCATCGGCGCGCAGCCGCGGGTCCCCTTCTCGACTGCGGGCTCAGGGCAGGGTGAGCCGGTCACCCGCGACCAGCTGGGCACCGTGCAGCTGCTGCTCGAGCTCGGCGACGAGCGGCCTCGGATCTCCGCCGGGCTGGAGCTCGGAGGCGATCGACCACAGCGTGTCGCCGGGGCGCGCTATGTACAGGTAGCCCCCGTGGACCTTCACGGCTGCAGCCGGCACCGTCAACGCGGGGCGGTGCAGGCTCGAGAGCGCTCCGGTCCCCAACCAGACGCTCGCCAAGACTGCGAGGGTGGCAGCGCCGGGGAGGAGGCGCCGCAACCCTCGCGATCGGGAGGCGACTTGCCGTGATCTCGCGGAGCTCGCACGGTCCAGCGTCCCGGCCGCCGACGGTGTCGCCTCGGCGGCGCGGGCGACAGCTCGCCTCGAAGTCACCTCGTCGTGCACGCGTGCGGCCTCGCAGCCGGCGACGCGAGCCGGCGCTGAGCCTTCGGGAACAGCGCGCACAGCTCTGACAAGCTCGGGCCGGTGTGCGGCGCGCTGTGCCGGACGGCTCACGGTCGGCCCGGCTGGGGGAGCGAAGGCGACTAGCTCCTGCGCGAGCACGTTCCAGCTCGCCTGGCGTCGCTCAGAGGGCCGTCCCCGGCGCGCCGGTGTGCGCTTGGGCCGACTCGGCTCCATCTCGCGGAGCCATCCCGGAGCTCCCCGGTCGGTGTGTGCCAGTGCTCCCATTACCCCTCCTCGAGCCTCCCGAGGAACCGACCGGATCCGGCCGGCCCTGTCACTTCCGGCGGTTCATGCCGGCGCACGTATGTTCGACACCTTCATCAGACCACGAACGCATGTTCGTTGTCAAGCCTCCAGGCGAACGCTTGTTTCACGAACGGGTGTTTGCATTCAGCCTCGGCGCGGCTTAACCTTGCCCCGCGGAGACCGCAACGGCGGTCTGAACGGGAGGAGCACGAATGTCCGAGGCGACCCTGGCGGGAAAGCGGCGCAGGATCCTCGAATTCATCGCGGAGCAGATCCGCGAGCGGGGCTATCCGCCCTCGGTGCGCGAGATCGGTGAGGCGGTGGGCCTCACCTCGCCGTCCACGGTCCACACCCACCTTCAGGTGCTCCAGCGCGAGGGCTACCTCCAGCGGGACCCGACCAAGCCGAGAGCGATCATCGTGAGCTGGGAGCCGTC
Organism: Acidimicrobiaceae bacterium; assembly: GCA_003166375.1. Lineage (GTDB taxonomy): Bacteria > Actinomycetota > Acidimicrobiia > Acidimicrobiales > Bog-793 > Fen-455. The sequence goes on from PMVZ01000324.1 coordinate 8,558, forward strand.
TTCCGGTGCCGCGATCCGGGTGCGCCCAGTGTCCCACGTCCCGTTGATCGGACATGTCGCAGCAGGCACCGGAGTGCTAGCCGAGGAGTCTGTCGAGGAGCTTCTCCCCATACCGCAGGACTTCACCGGCTCCGGCGAGCTCTTCATGTTGAAGGTTCGCGGCGACTCGATGATCGAGGCCGGCATCCTCGACGGCGACTTCGTCGTGGTGCGCCGCCAGCCTGACGCGGAATCGGGCGACATCGTCGTCGCCGGCATCGGAGAGGACGAGGCGACTGTGAAGACGCTCCGCAAGCGGCGCGCGAAGGTCGTGCTCGTGCCGGCCAACCCCGCCTACTCCGAGATCGAGCTCGCCGCTGATCAGGTCGTGATCTACGGCAAGGTCGTCACCGTGCTACGGCGCCTTTGAGCATGCCAGCCGCCTGACACAGCTCAGGCCTGGCTCGAGACCACCTTCTCGAGGCTCGCCAGGACGAGCTCGAGGTCGTGCCGGCCGACCCACTCACCGGCGGTGTGGGCAAGCTGCGGATCGCCGGGGCCGAAGTTGGCCGCGGGCACGCCGCGCGCGCTGAAGAAGCTCACGTCGGTCCAGCTGAGCTTTGCCCGCGGTGCGCTCGCGCTGGCGGCGACCAGCGCGGCAAGCAGCGGATGGTCGAGGTTGGGCGCAGCCGCCAACGAGAAGTCCTCGAGCTCGACCTGGTCTCCCAGCTTCGGGTCGATCACCGGCGACAAGAGCTCGCAAATCGCCGCGAAGGCCTGGTCCTTGGTGCGATCAGGGGCAAAACGATGGTTGAGCACCAGCCTCACTTCATCCGGCACGACGTTGTTCGCAACACCGCCATCGACCCGAACGGCCTGCAGGGACTCGCGGTACTCACAGCCGTCGAGCGCGGGCATGCGCTCGTCGAACCCGTCGACCAGGTCGAGGAGCATGCCGAGGCGGTGGATCGCGTTCACTCCCATCCAGGACCTCGCCGTGTGCGCCCTCTCGCCCCCTAGGCACACGGCGATACGCAGCACGCCTTGGCAGCCGGCCTCGACGACGGCAGAGGTGGGCTCGGCGAGCACCGCCGCGTCGGCGGCGAGGAGACCCCGGTCGACGGTCTCGATCTCGATCAGGCCCGAGTAACGCTGCTCGACCTCTTCACAGGCGTACCAGACGAAAGACAAGTCGACCATGGGCTCGACCGCGCGCTTGGCGAGCTCGATCATCACAGCGACCCCGCCCTTCATGTCCGCGGATCCCAGTCCCGAACAGCGCTCGCCGTCAATGACCGCGTGGTCGTTGCCGTTCGGCGGCACCGTGTCGAGGTGACCGGCTATGAGGAGACGACGGGAGCGACCGAGCGAGGTTCGAGAAACGACGTTGTTGCCGATTCGGGTGGTCGCGAGGTGATCGGCGTCGCCGAGCGCTCGGGCCACGAAGGCGGCGGCCTTGTCCTCGTCGTGGCTGACCGACGGGATGTCCACGAGCTCTGCGGTCAGCTGGAGCATGGTGGCCCCCGGGGAGCTCACGTCGAAGCCCCGTGCTCGCGGAGGATCTCGTTCAGCATGGCCTTGTCGTGGCGCTCACCGGGCGTGAGGTTACGGACGACGAGCACGCACGGCAGGAAGAACTCGCCGGAAGGGTACTGTCTGCGCCGCATCGCGCCGACGGCGACGCTCCAGGGCGGCACATACCCGCGTCCGAGCTCGTCGCCCGACCATGCGTCGAACACCGGGATCGACGGGTTGAGAATCGTCGCCTCCCCCAGCACCGCCCCCTGCCCGACACGCGCGCCTTGGGTGACCATCGACCGGCTGCCGATGAGCACGTCGTCCTCGATCACGACCGGCCGGGCGTTGGGGGGCTCGAGGACTCCGCCGATCCCGACGCCACCCGAGAGGTGAACGCGCTCGCCGACCTGCGCGCACGACCCGACGGTGGCCCACGTGTCGACCATCGTCGCGGCCCCCACGCGCGCACCGATGTTCACATAGCTCGGCATCAACACCACGCCACGCCCCAAGAACGCGCCGCGCCGGGCGGAAGCTCCCGGGACCGCCCGGACCCCTGCAGCCTGTAGACCGTGCTTCAAGGCCAGCTTGTCGGTGTACTCGAACGGCCCGTACTCGACGGTCTCCAGCCCCGAGAGGAGAAACAGCAGCAAAATGGCGTGCCTCAGCCATTCGTGGACGACCACCTCGTCGGTCTCGGCGTCGATCTCGGCGACGCGGACCTCGCCCCGGTCGAGGAGGCCGATGGCTTTGTCGACCACCTCGAGCGCGCCGGCATCAGCGGGCGAGAGCTGCGCGCGGCGGTCCCACAGCTCCCCGACTGCGGAGCTCAAGTCGTCCATCGCTCCGAGGTTACCGGGTCGGTCGCGCCATGGCCGGGTACCGGAGAGCGAAGGTCCTCGATCTGTTCGGTTCGAAGCTGCTCAGCTGATCCTCGAGGCTTGGAGCCTCCGGGCGACGAGCTCGAGGCGCTCGTCCGGTTGCACGAGCGCGACACGGACATGGCCGGCTCCAGCCGGCCCATAGGTGTCGCCCGGTGCCACCAGGACGCCACCGTGCACCGCAAGCCACCTCGTCAGCGCCCATGCCGGGTTCGGCTCGCCTGGAGCGCCCGGTGGCGCGAGAGCTTCGGGAACGGCCACCCAGAGGTAGAACGACCCCGCGGGAATCCCGGCCTTTATGCCGCTCTCGCACAGCACCTCGGCAAAGCGGGTCAGCCGACCGAGGTACGTCGCTCTCTGCTCCTCGACATGTGCGTCATCGCCGAGGGCCACGGCACCGGCGTGCTGGACAGGTCCGGGAACCATGAACCCTGCATGCNNAGCCCTGCGAGATTCGACCGTTTCGACAGCGAGTGGACCGCGATGACGCCCTCTGCACCGTGCTCGAGGATCGTCCGGCCAGGCCCGGCCCAGGTGAACTCCACGTAGCACTCGTCGGAGAAGACCGGCACGCCGTGTGAACGGCCCCAGCTCGCCACCGCCCCCAGGTCTTCGAGCTGGCCTCCCGGGTTGCCGGGGCTGTTGACCCACAGGCACAGCGCCCGAGCCGCGTCCTCCGGCGAGATCGACGACAGCTCCATCGTCCCGTCCGGCCGAGCCGGCACTGCGACGGCACGGCACCTGGCGAGGACCGCGCCCATCTCGTAGGTCGGATAGGCAAGCAGCGGGCACAGCACGGTGTCGCGCGCGGGCGTCCTCAGGCGAAGCCAGTGCGGAACCCCGGCCACAAGCTCCTTGGTGCCGACGCACGCCGCGACGGCCAACCCGGCGGTATCGACCCCGAACCTGCGGGACATCCACGCCAGGGCGGCTTCGCGGTACTCCACCGTCCCGATCGAAGACGGATACCCGCGCTCGGTCCCGGAGGTGGCGAGCGCCTCGAGGACTCGAGCCGGCGGGGGGTCGCACGGAGTCCCGATCGACAAGTCGACGGCACCACCTTCGTGGAGCTGCGCGAGCTCGGCCAGCTCGGCCAGCTCGTCGTAGGGATACACCGGGGGCACGAAACCAGCCCCCGCGTCTCCGCCCGCGCCTGGCTCTTGCGCCTGCTCGCCGGGCAGGCCGCACACCGGGAGGTCGGTCAATCCTGTACGAACTCGGCGTAACGCCGAGCCCCACGCTCATCGAGGCGGGCCGTCACGAGCACGTGCTCGCCCTCGTAGCGCTCCTCGACCACCTCGCCTTCTCGATGGATCGCCGCGACGACGTCACCGCGCGCCACCGGCACTGCGAGCTCCACCACGTGATCCGCGATCCTGAGCTGACCTGCGATGGCTCGGAGCAGCTCGGGCACGCCCCGTCCCGTGAGGCCCGAGCACGTCACCGAACCAGGATGCGTGGACATGAGCCGTCCGGCCTTGCGGCGGTCCAGATCGGCCTTGTTGAACGCCAGAAGCTCCGGGACCTCACCGGCCCCGATCTCTGCCAGAACGGCGTGGACCGCGTCGATCTGCGCCGTCGGGTCGGCCGCGGACGCGTCGACGACGTGCACGAGGAGGTCGGAGGACCCGACGACCTCCAATGTGGCGTGGAACGCATCCACCAGCTGATGGGGCAGCTTGCGCACGAACCCGACGGTGTCCGAGCACAGCACCGACTCGCCTCCGGGCAGATCGAGACGTCGAGTCCGAGGATCGAGGGTGGAAAAGAGCTTGTCCTCGACGAGCACGCCGGCATCTGTGAAGACATTGAGCAGGGTGGACTTGCCGGCGTTGGTGTAGCCGACCAGCGACACGGTGCGGAGCGCTCCGCGCTTTCGCGCCTTGCGCTGGGTCCGGCGCGTCGCCTCGAGATCTCGAAGCTCGACCTCGAGCTTGCGGATTCGGCGCATGATCCGCCGGCGATCGACCTCGAGCTGGGTCTCACCTGGTCCCCTGGTCCCGATCCCGCCGGCCTGCTGGGACAGCACGAGGCCCATGCCCCGAAGTCGCGGGAGCCGGTACCTGCTGAGCGCGAGCTCGACCTGAGCCTTGCCCTCTTGGGTGTGGGCATTCTGGGCGAAGATGTCGAGGATCACCGCGGTCCGGTCGATGGCGGTCCTCCCGAGGATCCTCTCGAGGTTCCTCTGCTGGGCGGGAGTGAGCTCGTCGTCGAAGACCACCGTGTCGGCATCCACGGCCTCGCTGATCCTGCGAAGCTCCTCCGCCTTGCCCCGGCCGATGTAGGTCGCCGGGTCCGCGGCCTCGCGCCGCTGCACGACGCGGGCTGCTTCGTCGGCACCTGCGGTGTCGACGAGCAGGGCGAGCTCGTCGAGGCTCGCCTCGACCTCCTCGACGGTGCGCGGCCACGCCACCATCCCGACGAGCACGATCTTCTCCCTGAACCTCCGGTCGATGAGGGTGGTCGTCACCAGTTTCACGAGGCGACCACGACTGCTCCCGACCGGTCGAGACCGGCAGGCTCCACCTGGACACGGGCGACGCGCCGGACCGGGCCGGCGAGCGTCGCCAGCACCGCGAGCGGGTCGTCCCCCGAAAGGATCACCTCGGCGGTCCCGCCCGGGTTGTGAACCAGCACTCGATCGGCGGAGATCCCTGCGGAACGGAGGGCCGCGGCTGCGGCCACGCTCCCGCTCCCGCAGGCGAGCGTGACCCCGGCACCGCGCTCCCAGACAACGAGCGACAACGCAACGTCGCCCGGCTCGTAGGCCACGATCTCCACGTTCTGCCCGCCAGGGCGCCTCCCCTCGAGCGTCGGGCCGATTGCTGCGATCTCGACCCCTTCCAGCGAGGGCGCGAGCAGCACGAGATGGGGATTGCCGGCATCCACGAACCATGAAGGCCACGGCAGAGCAACCGAGCCCGGGAGCAACACGTGTGCGACGGGGCTCGAGGGCAGCACCCGGAGGCACCCCATCTCGACCGAGACGTCGGCGGAACCGAGCCTGTCGCGGCGCCGCAGGACCGCCCGGCGCAGACCGGCATCGGTCTCGATGGCGACCTCCGGCCCTGGCACGAGCCCCGCCTCGACGGTGGCAAGGGCGAAGCAGCGCAGGCCGTTGCCGCTCGTCTCGGCACGGCCCCCATCCGCGTTGCGCAGCTCCATGCGGACATCGCCGCCCGAGACGGCGGTCCGCAGCACCAAGAGCCCGTCGGCCCCGACACCGGTGTGGCGCTCGCACAATGCCCGCGCCAGCTCACCAACATGATCCGCTGCGCCTGCGTTCGAACCACAAGCTTCAGCCGGCACGTGACCGGCCCGCTCACGAGCAGCGGCGTCAAGATCACGGCCATCGAGCGCGACCAGGAAGTCGTTCCCGAGGCCGTGGTACTTGACCATTGTCAGCACGCTCATCAGTGTCGCGCGGCCTTGGCCATGGCGGTGTCGCCGAGACGGGCGCGGACCACGTCAACGAGATCGCTCCGGTCGGCCCGGATCCAGACCACACGCGGGTCGCGCTTGAACCAGGCTTCTTGCCGCCGGGCGAACGCGCGCAGCCGGCGAACTGCTTCGGCCTTCGCCTGCTCGAGCGGGACACCCTCCTCGAGGTGGCGAAGGAGCTCGCGGTAGCCGATCGCCTGACGGGCCGTGCGCGACAACCCGGCCGGCCTTGCCGAAAGCGCCCGGACTTCGTCGAGGAACCCCCGGGCGAGCTGGTCCTCGAACCGCTCTGCAAGCCTGCGGTCGAGCTCGGAGCGGTCGAGCTCGAGGCCGACGACGAGCGAACTGGTCGCCGGATAGGTGACGAGGCCAGGCCCGAACGAGGAGAAGGGTCGCCCACTGCCGAGCGTGACCTCGAGAGCTCGGACGATCCTGCGCCGGTTGCCCGGCTCGACTCTGCTCGCCGCGACCGGGTCCAGCTCGCGAAGGCGGCCGAACAGCTCCGCGAGACCACCGGGCTGCCCAGCCCGGTGCTCGAGCTCTGCCGCCTCGTCGGGGAAACGGCCGGGGATCTCGAGCCCGTCCACGACGGCTCGATGGTAGAGACCGGTGCCCCCGACGAGGAGCGCCAAGTGCCCGCGAGCGTCTATCCCGGAAAGCACCCGGCGCGCCTCGGCTTGAAACGCGGCGACCGAGAACTCCTCTGAAGGATCGACGATGTCGATGAGGTGCCACGGCGCGGCGGCTTGCTCGGCAGGTGTCGGCTTCGCGGTGCCGATGTCGAGCTCTCGGTAAACGGCCATCGCATCCACCGAGACCAGCTCGTATCGGTCCCGGGAGCTTCGGGCCAGCTCGAGCGCCAGCGCCGTCTTGCCCGTGCCGGTGGGGCCCACGATCACGACGCGGGCCGGATCTGGGCTTCGGAGGTCTTTCAGTCCGCAGGCTCCGTCAGTCGCTGGCTCGCCGCCCCGTGACGGGGCCGCGAGCGTTGTACGAGTCGGTCCTGCATTCGCGTCAGCCTCTGGGTCTCCTTGGAGATGGCAGCCTCCAGCGCAGTGCTCGCCAGGTGCCCGCTCGACCGGACGCGGACGACACGGCCGCGGGCCACGACCGAGATCTCGCACGTCACATAACCGTCGTCGCGCGCCGCATGGTCGCGCGAGAAGACGATCTGGGCTCGCTGGGTCCCCTCGAGGAACCGCTCGAGGTGTTGTGCCTTCTCAACTGCGGCTTCGCGAAGCCCAACTGGGACGTCCAAATGGCGGGTGTGCACCGTGATCTCCATGGAGCAGCTCCTTTACCATCGGGGACCGGTTGACAGGGTGATGGGCACGCGCGGCTGACCTGGTC
>PMVZ01000324.1:15760-23015 GCA_003166375.1 Acidimicrobiaceae bacterium
CCACAGACCCGCGCAGCCCATCGACATGAGTCTACGCCCCGGCACCCGGCGGCCCGCGCTCAGCTCAGGCGGCCCGCGCTCTGCTCAGGCGGCCCGCAGGCGGCCCGCGCTCTGCTCAGGCGGCCCGCGCTCAGGTCCCGGCCGTCCAGGAAGCCAGGTAAGCCCGCTGCGACTCGCTGGGCTCGTCCATGACGGTCCCCATCGTCTGGAGCTTCAGCCTCGCGATCTCGGCGTCGACGGCGGCGGGCACCCCGTGAACGCGGTTGGACAGTTTGCCTCGGTCGCGAGCCAGCCATTCGGCCGCGAGCGCATGGTTGGCGAAGGAGAGATCCATGACCGCCGCTGGGTGTCCTTCGGCTGCGCTCAGGTTCACGAGACGACCTTCCGCGAGAACCAGGATCCGCCGGGGCGCGCCGTCAGGCGAGTTCACGGTGAATTCCTCGACCATTGGCCGCGCGGTCCGGCGGCGGCCCACGGCCATCGCCTCGAGCTGGACGAGGTCGATCTCGACGTCGAAGTGACCGGCGTTCGCCACGATCGCGCCGTCGCGCATCTCGGCGAAGTGCTCGGCTCGCAGCACCTGGGTGTTGCCCGTGACGGTCACGAAGACCTCGCCCTCGCGAGCGGCCACGGCCATCGGCTCGACCCGGAACCCGTCCATGACCGCCTCCAGAGCGCGCAGCGGGTCGATCTCAGTGACGGTGACGAGCGCGCCCAAGCCCCTCGCCCGCTCTGCGACACCCTTTCCGCAAGAGCCGTAGCCGGCGACGACGAAACGCTTGCCGGCGACGAGGAGGTTCGTGGCGCGGATGATGCCGTCGAGGGTGGACTGACCCGTCCCGTGACGGTTGTCGAAAAGACGTTTGGTCTCTGCGTCGTTGACCGCGACGATCGGGTAGCGCAGCACCCCGGCCGCCTCCATGGCCCGGAGGCGGATCACACCGGTCGTCGTGTCCTCGGTGCCGCCGATGACTTCCCCGAGCTGGTGCGGGCGGCGCTGGTGGAGGCGTGAGACCAGGTCGCAGCCGTCGTCCATGGTCAGGTGCGGATGACCGTCGAGCACCGCGTCGATGTGGCCGTAGTAGCGCTCGTGGTTCTCGCCCTTGACCGCGAAGGTCGCAATTGCCTCATCGGCGACGAGGCAGGCGGCCACGTCGTCCTGGATCGAAAGAGGATTCGACGCGCAAGCGAGCACCGTCGCCCCGCCGGCCTTCAGGGTCTTCAGGAGATTCGCGGTCTCGGTCGTCACATGCAGGCAGGCTCCGACGACGAGCCCGTCGAGTGGCCGCTCACGCTCGAACCTCTCGCGTATCGATCTGAGCACAGGCATGTCGCCGTCCGCCCAGGCGATCCTCTGGCGGCCAAGGCTCGCGAGGCTCGGGTCCGCGATGTCCCCCCTGGTGCGTCCGCCGGTCATGGGACGCGCCCTATCCAGACGCCTGCTGCCCCGAAGCGGCAAGGCGGCGCTTCACCTCGACGAGCACCGGGATAGGCCCGGGGTCGATCCCCTCTCGCGAAGCCACGTGCAGCGAGACGAAGTCGCCGATCATCATGAGATCGAAGAGCTGCGCGAGCGGTCCGGACCCGTCGGCGCGCACCTCGATCACCGATGCCACGGCTTCCCCCACGAATTCCTTGACGAGGCTGAAACGGCGCTCCACCTGCGGGTGCTCGAAGTCGCTCCGGAGCGTGACGATCGTCATCACTTGCCGGGTCACGTCCCCGTTCTGCCCGAACCCACAGATCTCGTTGTGGCACCACTCCGGCTGTGTCGCAAAGAAGGCCGGGGTCTTGGCATTCTCGTTCAGCTGGGTCTTCCAACGGCGGGCCGCGACCGCGCCGATCCCGCTGGCGCCTTGCATCAGCGGGATCGTGCGATCGAGCCGCTGCGCGATCTCGAGCGCCGTGCCGCCACCGCCGACGAGGCTGTCGCGGCACCTCTTGAGCTGGTCGACCGTTGCGTCTATGGCCGGGGTGATCCCCGCGAGCAGCCCGAGGCGTTCCAGCGCCACGAGAAGAGGCGCCGCCATGGTCGCCACCCCAGCTCGTGGTTGTGGGATTCCCTTCAAGGTCGCGAACACGGGCGCCCCGCTCGCGACGGCCAGCTCTTCGAGGCTCCCCCCACCCGTCACGGCTATGAGCCTGGCACCACGGCCAAGGGCGGCCTCGGTCGCCTCGAGAGTCTCCTCGGTCTCCCCGGAGAACGACACCGCGAACACCAGAGTGCTCGGACCGACGAACGCCGGGAGCGAATAGTCGCCGACCAACACGATCGGGAGGCGCAGCTGGTCCTTGCCGACCGCCTGAAGGATCTCGCCTGCAACGCCGCTTCCTCCCATGCCGAGGACGGCGATCGCGTCGAGGCCCTCAGGAGATGGAAGACCCGTCACGTCGACGGCAGCAGACGCCGAGGTCTCCAGCTGCTCGGGCAGCCCGGCAGTTGCCCCGAGCATGTCCACGCTGTCGGGCGATATCCAGCTCATTTGGATGCGGCGCTGCCGGCGCCCCCGCCCGTGTCGAAATTCGCTGTGATCCCCTCGGCCGCAGCCTTGGCCAAAAGGCGCTCGTGCTCGTCTTCGCCGACCGTCTCGGACTCGTCGACGAGCATCACGGGGATCCCCTCGACGATGCGGTACCGACGGCAGAGCCGGGGATTGTAAAGCGTCTCCTCGTCGGCAAAGTACAGCAGAGGCCCTTTGTCCTCAGGGCAGGCGAGGAGAGCGAGCAGTTGCGGGTCGAGCGGCATGCGGGGCACCTTTCGTGGTCAAGACCACCCTGGTCATCACTTCCGGCNNAGGAGCGGCTCGGTGTTCGACGGCCGTAGGTTGAACCACCAGTCGCCGAGGTCCACGGTGACCCCGTCCAGCTCGTCGGTCCCCGCACCCTCTGCCCGGTAGTGCTCGGCCACCTCGCCCACCAACCCCGCAGGATCGGGCACCTCGGTGTTGATCTCCCCGGAGTCCGAGTAGCGCTCGAAAGGGACCCGGAGCTCGGAGAGGGGAACTCCGGCCTTGCAGAGGGCTTCGAGCACGACGAGCGCGGCGATGATCCCGGAGTCGGCGCGGTAGTTGTCGCGGAAGTAGTAGTGACCCGAGTGCTCACCGCCGAAGATCGCGCCGGTCTCGGCCATCACCGCCTTGATGAACGAGTGCCCCACGCGAGTCCGGATCGGGATGCCACCGTGCTCGATGATGATCTCGGGCACCGAGTGCGAGCAGATGAGGTTGTAGAGGATCTTCGAGCCGGGATGGCTCTCGAGCATGGCGGCACTGACGATCGCGGTCGTGGTCGATCCCGAGACCGGCTCTGCCTTCTCGTCGACGAGGAACACCCGGTCCGCGTCGCCGTCGAAGGCAAGGCCGACGTCGCTTCCGCTCTGCAGTATCCGCGCGCGGAGATCGGCGAGGTTCTCGACCTGAATCGGGTTGGCCGGATGGTTGGGGAACGAACCGTCCAGCTCGGGATAGAGCATCTCGACCTCGAACGGCAGGCCGGCAAAGACTTCCGGGACGATGAGGCCTCCCATGCCGTTGGCCGTGTCGGCGACGATCTTCAAAGGCCTCAAGCTCTCGAGGTGGACGAACGAGCGCACGTGTGCCGCGAACTCCTTGAGCAGGACGACGTGCTCCACGCGTACGTCGTCCGCGACGAGAGAGACGCCGCCATCGGCCGGCGCGGTGGCGAACGCTTCGGTTGCCACGCGATGGATGTCTCCGAGGCCGGAATCACGACCGATCGGGCGGGCCCCGGCGAGACAAAGCTTTATGCCGTTGTACTCGGGCGGGTTGTGCGACGCCGTGAGCATCGCCCCGGCGAGGTCGAGCCGTCCAGACGCGAAGTAGAGGAGGTCGGTCGAGGCCAGGCCGATGTCGACCACACCGAGCCCGACGGAGAGCAGGCCGGCGCTGAACGCGCGGCTGAGCTCGACGCCCGACTCGCGAATGTCACGTGCGACGACGACCCGCTTGTCGGCCGCCCCTTGCGCGAGCACGAACGTGCCGAAACCGACGCCGACCGCATGGACGATGCGGGCGTTGAGCTCGTCGGGAACCGTGCCCCGGATGTCGTAGGCCTTGAAGATGTCGTCGAAGGACGACCCGGGGGATGGAGATGGGTCAGGGGACATGGCGAGGCGAGCCTAGTCGGGACTCATCTCGAGACCACGATGGCGATGATGGTCACGGTGTTGAACGCCATGTGAGCGACGATCGAAGGGCCGAGCCGCCCGGTGCGCCACGCAAGCAGGCCCAGCACGACGCCGAAGCCCGCCAGACCGAGGAACTGCAGTGCCTCGAAGTGCACGAGCGCGAACACGAGCGCGGTCACGACGATCGAGAGAGCAGGGCCGAGCCGCGGCCCGATCTGTTCGAAGCTGCCCAAGAGCGAGCGCAAGAGCAAGCCGCGAAAGAACAGCTCTTCGACGATAGGGCTGCCGACACAGACGAGCACGGCCAGCACGACCAGGCCAGTCCCGAACGCGTCGCCCGTGAGGCTCTGGGCCGGGTGGCCGAGTCGCGAGTAGAGGTGGTGGACGAAAGGAATCAACGGCGCCTCGACCACAGGAACGAGCAGGTACTGGGAAGCCACGCCCGCCACGATCCCGAGAGGGATGTCCGGCCACGGCCGGAGCGTGAGCCCGTAGTCCCGAACGACGCTCCCCGTGCCCTTCCGGTCCGCACGGCCGGCCCGGTCCGCACGGCCGGCGCTGCCCGCACCTCCGGCGCTGCCCGCCCGGACGGCGCTGTCGCCCGGACGGGCCCGCGCCGCGTTGTGCGTCGCGACGACAGCCGCTCCTGCGAGACCTGCCCAGAGCGCGATCAGGCTCACGACGTCTTCGCCGTACTGGCTCGGGTGGCGAGGGTGCTGAGCCAAGGCCGCGTACACCGACACCGCCAAGAACGCGAGCACGAAGCCCGCCACGACTCCGAGCATCGCCTCGGGCAAGCCGAATGAATTCCCGATCGGCGCGCGATCCGGTACGGCCCCGTCGGGCCCGGACGCGGTCGTCACCGCCGGCTTGGCACGCCCGCGGCGACTCTTCACATTGCGAGCGTCGTCGGCAAGAGCCATCCCGGTCAAGCCCCAAGCTGACAGCGGTGCCGGACCGTTACGGCAAGGCCGGGGGGGAGCAGTGGCCAGGACCCGCCCGCGGACCGACATTGTGCCTCTGCCGCCTACGATGGTCGGCGTGAGTCGTCAGCCTCAAGACATGCGTCCGGGCAACGGACCGGGAAGGACCGGCCCGGGCAGCCCCTCGGGTTCGGAGCAGGTCTGGCGTTGGGCGATCGCGGGCATCGCGGTCGTCCTGATCGTGCTGTTCCTCGGCTCGGGGATGTTCAATCACAACAGCGCCAAGAGCATCGACTTCTCGCAATTCCAGCACGACCTCACGGCTCGTCAGATCGAGACTGCCAACTTCAACAACTCCACCGGTGCCATCACCGGCACGCTCAGCAACGGCACGAGCTACACGACGACAGGACCGACGACCGAGCTCCCCGCCTCGATCTACGCCGAGCTGAAGGCGGCGAACATCAAGTACACGTTCTCGTCCCCCAGCTCGAACGTGGTCGGCGAGCTCCTCCTCTACCTGCTTCCCGTCGCCTTGATAATCGGGTTCTTCGTCTGGATGAGCCGGCGGGCCCAGGGCCAGATGTCCGGGATCATGTCGATAGGGCGCTCGAGGGCCAAGGTCTACACCGCCGAGCGCCCGCGTACGACCTTCGAAGACGTGGCGGGCTATCAGGGCGTCAAACAAGAGATCAGCGAGGTCGTCGACTTCCTCAAGTCTCCCGGCCGCTTCAAGGAGATCGGCGCTCGTGTGCCGAAAGGCGTTCTGCTGGTCGGTCCCCCGGGCACGGGCAAGACGTTGCTCGCGCGTGCGGTTGCCGGCGAGGCCGGCGTCCCCTTCCTTTCCGTGAGCGGATCGGACTTCATGGAGATGTTCGTCGGCGTCGGTGCGAGCCGCGTTCGTGACCTCTTCCAGACCGCCCGCAAGCAGGCCCCGGCGATCATCTTCGTCGACGAGATCGACTCCATCGGGCGAAAGCGCGGCGCCGGGCTCGGCGGCGGGCACGACGAGCGTGAGCAGACACTCAACCAGATGCTGAACGAAATGGACGGTTTCGACGTCGCCGAGGGCATCGTCGTCATGGCCGCGACCAACCGGCCCGACATCCTCGATCCTGCGCTGTTAAGGCCGGGCCGTTTCGACCGCCAGATCGTCGTCCCGCTGCCCGATCTCGACGAGCGTCTGCCGATCCTGCAGGTTCACTGCAAGGACAAGCGGATGGGCCCCGACCTGGACCTGTCGATCATCGCCCGCGGCACTCCGGGAATGTCCGGGGCCGACCTGGCCAATCTCGTGAACGAGGCAGCGCTGCACGCAGTCAGGCGCGGAAGCCAGTTCATCGAGATGCGTGACTTCGACGCCGCCCGAGACCGGATCCTCATGGGCCAGCCTCGCGACAGCCTCGTGCTCTCGGACCTCGAAAAGGCGCGAGTCGCCTACCACGAAGGCGGCCACGCGGTCCTCGCGTACGTGCTGACCCACGCCGACCCTCTGCTCAAGGTGAGCATCATCCCGACGGGCCTTGCCCTCGGGGTCACCCAGCAGCTGCCGACCGAGGAGAGGCACATCTACCCCCGCGAGTACATCGAGGACGCTCTCGTCGTGCGGATGGGCGGGCGAGTGGCCGAGATGCTTGTCTACGGCGACCTTTCCACCGGGGCGAGCGACGACCTCCAGCGCAACACCGAGCTGGCGCGCAAGATGGTCCGTGAGTGGGGCATGTCCGAGCGCGTGGGACCGATGGCATGGGGATCGCAGGGCATGGTCTTCCTCGGCGAGGACCTCATGCACACGCGCGACTACTCCGAGGACACGAGCCGGGTTGTCGACGAGGAGGTCGCCCGGATCCTCCGAGAGCAGGAGGCCCGGGCCACCGCCGTGCTGCGGGAGCACAGGGCCGGTCTCGAGGCGGTCGCACACGCCTTGCTCGAGTTCGAAAAGGTGGATGGTGCCGAGATCGGCCGCCTGATCGACACCGCCTACGGCAAGCCCGTGCATGGCGGAGCCGAGGGTGAAGAGAAGCTCGTCACGGAGCGGTACGCGCCCTCCCTCTCCGGAACGGTCATGACACCAGCGGCACCCGGTCTGTCCTCGACTGGAATCCCTCCGACCGCCGTTTGACCTCTGCTTCGAGCTCTTGCCAGTCGCCACGGCGGACAGCGGTCGGGCGTCGCGGCATGGATC
>PMVZ01000022.1 GCA_003166375.1 Acidimicrobiaceae bacterium
TTGCGGCCTTCTCTGAGTGTGATGACAGTGCCGCTGATGATCCCGACGATCAGGCTGTACAGGACTATGGCCGCAATGGTCCAGGCAAAGCTGTGTTCAGACAGGCCAACTCCTAGGGCAGCGCCAAGCATTCCGAGGGCTTCGATGACTATGACCATCACGATGATGCGACGTACCTTCCTTACGCGCTGCGTGTGCTCGGGGTCCATAGCCTTCAGTAACCGGTGACACGGAAGGAGCGGAAGAACACACGGATTACCTGAGCATTCGTTCCCGATGCAACCACGAACCACTTACTTCGGCGGGTCTGGACGATGATCAGGCCGCGGCAGAGACCGAAGTCACAGTTAACAAGCTCGTCGCCGCTGGCGTCACCGGTCGCTAACCGCGTGATGCCCTTCGCCTTCGAAGGACTGGCGAGCCGCAACCGGTCCGGACCGAACTCGACGGTCAGGTCGACGCCCGTCAGAGGCGACTTTGGAGTTCGGACTTGATAGTCGCAAATCTCGTAGAGCGGTGGCACATCCACGATCCCGACGGGCACGAGCAGGGATACCGGTCCGGGGAAGTGGGCGGTGAACAGTGCGCTGGGCGGTCCGAGGTCATGTGCGGATGGGGGCGCGCAGGTGAGGGCTAATGGCTCCAAAGAACCATTTCCTGTAGCTTCCAAGACTGCCACGCCGAGTCCAATGACGCAGCACACCGCGATGATGAAGACCGCGATGGGGTACTTCAGCGTCGTCACCGCGCCCCGTTCTAGCACCGTGCCTGGAACACCACGGGACCTGGACGAAGGGCAGCGGCCANNCGGTCTCTTTCACCCGTAGGCGCTCAGGGTGCGGCACCATGGACGTATGGCCGACCGTGCTCTCACCCGTGGCGAAATCGCCGACGTTGCCGACCGGCTCCCGGTCGTCGGCAGCCTCTGGCGTTCAGGTTCTCACGGTTCGACCTTGAGGCTGGCGACGACGCCTTCCACCCAGCGCAACGCTGCGAGGGATGTAGCGCCACCGGGAAATGGCCTCAAGGGGCTTGCATTGAGACGGATGACGTAGCCAAGGGAACCGAACCTCCCCCACACATCAAGGTTTTGTAGATGGCCACCACCGAGCGTCAACTCGTAGCAGAAACGGCGTCGGTTCGACGCAAGGGCTGGTGTGACGTAGCTAGAGGAACCGTCACGATACGCGAGAACGTGTCGCGCACAGGCGGTTGCCCCTGCCTCAGTCCAGAGGGACTCGTCGGTGACGAAGAAATAGAGCGGTCGTAGGTTCCCAGGTCCGCTCAGGTCGTACCGAAGCAACCAAAGCGGTTGGCCTGGTACGTCGGGCTGGTCGTAGCTAGGAAAGTCGCCGAAGTAAAACAGGCGGTCCTGGACCAACAGCCCAGTCCGACCTGTCAACGCTGGCTCGGAGGGAACGAGAATCGGACCTCGAACACCGACGGCTTTCGCGAGGTCCAAGCAGTACTTCGTCGTCGGGCACTCGTAGAACCCCGGCGGTGCCTGAACCGCTATGACCGTCACGCCAATCGCTATGGCGACGAGAACCGTGGCACAGACAATTAGGAACCCTCGCACTGGATGGGCATGGTAGTCCGATGGCTGGCTTGGTCCCTTCCACCGGTAGGCGCTCGCCGTGCGCCACCATGGTGTCCATGGCAGCTCGTCCCCTGACCCGTGGCGAAATTGCCGAGCTTGCCGACCGGCTCCGGGGCCTGATCACCATGATCGAGGCCGATGAGATGAGCGCTACGACGGCCATGACCTACAGGGTGCAGGGCGCGGTCACGGCGCTAGAGGCTTTGCAGGGCGATGAGGCCATACGCGCGAACAGTACGGCTACCGTGCGTAGTCGAAGGTGTCGTCAGGTCCCTAGGGGTCTCGGGGGTGGTGATGTCACCCAGACCGGCGCGCCGAGCAAGGCGACATCGTAGTGGTACTCAAAGATGGAGACATCGAAGTCACAGCGATGCTTGATCGCCAGGAAGGCGTACGTGTCCTGGCATTTCAGAGCCGACTCGTCACGGTAGACCAGACGGTAAGCCGCATCCAGGACACTCAAGGGTTCGTCGCCAAGGTCCATCGCGAGGTATTCGGCGTCAACCTTGGAGTCCCGCGGTTCGAGGGTCGCGTTCAGAATCTGGTACATGCCTGCAGCATCTGACGGATAACTGTCTGTCTCTAGCTTCTTGGCCGCTCTCCAGCCAGTAAAGTTCGTCACCGAACCAAGAAGAACAACGAAGACGCGGCCAATGTCTGGCGCTGTCTCGTCGGCGAAGAACGCTGCTACCTCTTGCGCGCCCGAGGTCTCGAACCCAAGGTGAAAAACTACCTTGCAGCGTTTCATCTTCATCGTCGCGGCTACGTAGGCTCCCGGACTGTCGATGGTGCCGGTGTTGTCCTTTACGGCCACGGTCGCGCGCATTGCCAGGTCGTATCGGTTGCGGAAGTCGGGGCTGACGCCTTGGAATCCGAGTGACAGGAAGGGAAGTCGCAGGGAGGCCCAAAAGCGTGACTTAGGACGAGCCGCCTCATGCTGCTGAACGATTTCGCGTGTGAGTCGTCGAGAGATGTAATCGTAATGGACGGGGTTGTTGTCGGTCGTCACGGAAGCCATTGTGGCAGCCGGACGGACTCCCTCAAAAGCATACGGTTCTCATCATCGTCTAGAGAGCTTCGCGTAGCTCATCTGCGACCACGATGTCGTTGAGCGTCGCCTTNNCTTAACGCGCTCAAGGTCGTCTTCGCGGCCAGTAGCGAGAAGGTACAGTCCAATGGCGTCAGCGACCATGAGGCAGTCATGATGGAGGGAGAGTGGGCCGCGAAGGTCGTTTATGTCGTCGGGTCCGGGCTGGCGGAGCACGGTCGCACCTGAGGTCGTGAATTCTGCCAGGTAGCGAGCGAGCAGTTCGAAGCTGATATGGACATCGCTGTTCGATTCCGTTCGGTAAATGGCCTCGTAAGCAACCAGCGCCACACCGCGGCCGCAATGATGTTCCTCCCGCAGGCGAGCGACACTGTGGGCAAGGTCACTAATGTTCGGTTGCCGGTACGTTCCTTCTGGGACGGTTACTAGCTTGCGTAGGTCGATACCGTCTGCCTTGGCTGACTCCAACTCGTCCCATATGACGGCGGCCCCTTTTGCGAGACCGTGCTGACGATTCGCATGCTCGTCCGCTAGGCGCTGGACTTCTGGCTCGCCCCCTAGAAACAACAGGTTGGCCCAGAGCCAGGCTTCGGTCACCGACCTGCCGAGAACCCTCGTCAGCGACCAGTAACCACCAGTGGCAAGGTGAAGCTCCGCGCCAAGGAGGTTGGCGGCGTGGCGTGTGGCCGCGG
>PMVZ01000292.1 GCA_003166375.1 Acidimicrobiaceae bacterium
GTAGTAGCGCCCGACTACGACGTGGCGCAAGGGCCTACCACCAGAGCGTCGGCAACGCCCTAAGCGGCGCCTCGGAACGACGTGACAGACGGGACCGGAAGCGCAGCGGCCCCGACAGCGCCTTGTCTCACAACCCATCGCGACCATCATGCCTGCTCCGGATGGCCGCGAGCCCGCTCGGCGGGGCGCGATCAACTGGGCAGGGGCGGGGCGTGATCGCGTGGAAACTCGTCGACGGAGTCGGCCGCTCGCCGAACCCAGAGCTTGACGATCCCGCCGTCACTGGCCACGGTAGCTACGAAGAGCTTTAACCACGCTCGCCATGTTCTGCTCCGAGATGGGCGCTTTCAGAAAAGCTCGTCACACGTCACCGATGAGCATCATCATGGTCATGGGGTCGACCGGCGATTCGACGAACCCATAATGCCGGTAGAAGCTCTTGGCTTCCTCATCCTTGGCGTGGACCAGCACCAGCCGGACCCCGACACTCCCGGCCACCTCGATGGCCTTGAACATGAAGTGCCTGAGGAGGGCGGCGCCGAGGCCCTTCCCTTTGTGCTTGGCGTCAACCCCGATCCGGCCGAGGAGGATAGCGGGCAACTCCTCGGGCTGGTTGCGACCGAACTTCTTCGGGGCGGATGACCGAAGGACCGACGCCGTTGACGAGGCATAGAAACCAACGACGCGTTGGGTCTCGACCTCTGTGACCACCCACGTTCGGCTCGTGCCACCGGACTGGTTGCTCAACGAATGGCGGACCAGCCAGTCATTCAGCGCCGGCTTGCCGCAGTCGAACCCGGTCAGGACGTGCTCGCGGGAGAGCAGCTGCGGCCCGGCATAGGTCACCGGGCTAGGTTCCCTCGAGCACCGAGGAGCTGGACAGAAGCTTGGCCATTTGTGGCGGCAGTCTTGGAGGAGCGGAAACAAGTGCCTGAAGCTCGGACCAAGCAGCGTCGTCGACCATGAACACCCGCCGATCGGCAAGGTCCATCTCGGCCGCCTCGACAGCGTGCCGCAGCACGTAATCGCTCGCGGACTCGCCGCGGGCCTCTGCTGCACGACGCAGGACGGCGTCCTGGGCGGGAGTGAGACGCAGATTGAGACGTTCGGTCTTGACGGCCATGAGAGCACTGTACACCATTTGACGTACGACAGTACGGCGAGGCCCCGGGGTGCCGTCCGGACGGGTGGGACATCCACCGCCCGCCGCTTCGCGATCAAACAGGACCCGGTGCCAGGACTAGGCAAGCCGTCGTCCATGCAGGGCCGTGGCTGCACCGGCCGTTCCCGGTCTCGAGCGGGTGGTCAACTTGCGCGGAGTTCGCCGCGATCAAGAGTCCTGCGGCCGAGGCTGAACGCCCGCCGGAGTTCGCCGCTACTACGACCCGGACATCAGCAACTTGGTCGATATCTCCCGAGAACCCTAACTCTCTCCTCTTCCAACGGTCAACGCCAAAATGGAGGCTTACGTTGCCCACCGCCATCATCCCCGAGGGTGCGTGGGATGATGCGGATATCATTGTCGAGTCTGGCGATCCGCAACCTTGTCTCGGCGGTTCTGCACAATCCGAACCAAGCTCACGATGACAAGCAGGCCCACGACCAGACCAACCAAACCTCCATATATACCGCCGTATCTAGTCCCCACCCATAGCGCGAGAAGACCTCCCCCGACCAGAATTGCAAGGAAAAGCAGCACTTGGTCCGCTGACCGCTTGAGTACGCTCCGTAGAAGCCACTGTAACAACATCGCGTCACGATCGACCTTAGTACTGACCCCGCGCGTGTGACAGAGCGCACAAAGGCTCGACCAACGGTACCGCGCTCACACTCAGCGCCGAAAATGCCGCTCGCAGCACGAAGTCGACCCAAGAGATTCCACTCTTCTGCTCGCGACGCGCCTGTACCTCTGGGTCGCCACCCACGTAACCTTCTGTCGTCGCAGGGCCTCCGGCCGTGGCGTTCCCACTCGAAATTCCGAGCGAACCGCACTGGCAGTTACCGAGCACAAGGCAAACAGCATTCCCCTCTTTCATCTGTAGTGGCCAGTTGGGCGAGGTCCGCGAAGATAAATAACACCGAGCCATTCCTCTAAGCCGAATCCCGACGTCCCCAGCGGCCCGAGAGCTACTCCGCACAACCACGCTCTATTTCCCATTGGATTTCAAGGTCGCGACTACTTGGGACGCAAGCCGCCGATTAGTGACGTATATCGCTATAACGGGCGACGTCAGTGAGCTCTGCACTATCGGATCTGCGATTACCTGACCAAACATTACGAATGCAATCCGCTTGTGCAACGACACGCGCCCTATAGTTTCGTACTGTTCCCCTTGCACCTTAGTTAATGGGACAATGACCTCTGTCCCGTCGCCAACATACGCGGCGTCTGAGCTTCCGACTACCAGCCCTGCTGGGCCCAAGGCTAAACAGTGGTGCCAATCAGAAGACCAAAGAGAAAGACGACTTCCTGCTGGCGTGCTGTGAAGAACTCGCGGACAGTTTGTAGCCTTCTGAAGAGTTGCGGAGCGTACCTGCAGCTCCTTCAGACTAGAGCTTGGGGAGTTAAGGACTAGGTAGCTGTTGCGCGGGAACACCACGCAGAAAGCCATGAGCACACATAGAAACGGAGTCGGGGCACGCGGTCGAAAGGGCATTGAGACCCCCAATGAGGTTCTGGTTCAGTTATGGAAGATATCGATCCGGGCCAATCCAGGCACAAGAAAACCAAACAGGTATATTCCCACATATCCTTCAAGCAAGAACTTAACATTAAGGTTGAGCGTGTTACCAGGTTCGCCCCTGGCGTAGGCGAACTTGTTTATAACCTCAGTGACGAAAGTGTAGTTCGTTATGTTCGCCGTGATGCTGGACGCATCGCCAACCGAGTTGTAGCCGTTTACGAGAGGCGCATTGCCCCATGATACCTATGGAGGTTGCTCCCAGGGTCGTTATCGTCGATCACCACATAAAACGGAGTGCTAGAGGCGCCGGTGACTTCAATTATGGCCTCCGTTGAGTACCCGGTCTGGCTTCGAAAGGAACCACGAGCAGTCCAGTTTGAGCCAGACTCAAGCCACTGCTCCATCCAGAGGTGCCAAGTTAGGCCCGTGGGATCCGAGAATTTCACGGGGTTGTCGGCAGCATAGAGATACGGCTGTTGCGTCTGACGGACGAGCGGATCCACACTCAGGAACTGCCCCGTCGGCGGGTCGTAGTAGCGCCC
>PMVZ01000353.1 GCA_003166375.1 Acidimicrobiaceae bacterium
GGGGTTCCGGTGCGAATCCTGGCGGCGAACCCGGCTCCCGTTGATGTGCTCTTCTACGTCGAGGACTACTGGAGCTTCCACCCACGCGGCCAGGACGCGGCTCGCGCGTTCGCAAGGGTGGCCGCGGCGCTCGGCATCGACTGGGCGATCCTCGGCCCGGAGGAGCGGACGCTCGGTGACTCTCAGCGGCTGGCCGGCGAGAAGGGCCTTTTCGACGCGCTGGTCGAGGACGCCATCGCGACCTTGGCGAAGTACGAGTTCCAGCGGATCGTCACGCCCGACCCGCATGCCTTCAATGCCCTGGTCAAGGAGTATCCCAAGCGCGGGCACACCTTCGACGCGCTGCACTACACCCAGCTCCTGGCGCCGCTCGTCGGTCAGGTCGGATGGGCCAGGGAGCTGAACTTGCGAGTGACCTTTCACGATCCGTGCTACCTGGGCCGCCAGAACGGGGAGTTCGATGCGCCGCGGACCCTGATCGAAGCCATCCCCGGCGTGCAGCTGGTCGAGATGGGTCGCTGCCGGGAGAACGCCTACTGCTGCGGTGGCGGCGGCGGCGGTATGTGGCTGGACGGTTTCACCAGCGATCACACCACCGAGCGGCTGGCTGAGCGCAGGGTTCGCGAGGCTGCCCGAACTGGCGCGGACGTGCTGGTGGTCTGCTGCCCCTACGAGGTGTCCAGGTTCACCGATGCTGCCAAGTCGACCGGTCACGGGGACCTGCGGGTCTGCGACATCATCGAACTGATCGACGAGGCGACACGGGACGGGACGGTCGGTGGCTGAACCGCTGCGTGTGATCGACTTCGGGTGCGCCTCGCCGCTGCGCTCCCAGACGCTCTGGCACGCGATCGGCTACGGCGTGTCGGCCGGTGCACCGGCCACGCTCTCTTTCACGAGGCCGGCTGCCCCGTACGTCTGCATCGGCTACCACCGTGGGATCGAAGAGGTGGACCATGACTACTGCCGGGCGAACGGGCTGCCCGTCTTCCGGCGGATGGTCGGCGGCGGTCCGGTCTACTTGGACGCGGGCCAGCTGTTCTTCCAGGTCTGCCTCCCCGCCCGGGCTTTGCCGGCGGCTCGGTGGCAGGCTCTCAGCGTGCTGCTCGAACCGGCCGTGACGGCGTTCCGCGTGGTCGGGGTGCCAGCTGACCTCGCTGACGAGCTGGAGATCTGCGTCGGTGACCGCAAGATCTGCGGCCATGGAGCCGGCCAGATCGAGGACGCCGTGGTGCTTTGCGGCAACTTGATCGAGCGGTTCGACCACGAGCGGGCGTCCCGGGTGCTCGCGATGGCCGATCCCGACCAACGGGATCAGACGCTCGCGTTGATGCGGCGCTTCGTGGCCGCGACCCCGGTCGATCCCGTCCTTTTCCAGGCCTCCATGATCAGTGCTTACGCCGAGGCGCTCGGGCTCGCCGCGGTGCCCGGCGAGCTGACCGGGACCGAGCGCAGTGCGGTCGCTGAGCTTGACGAGAGGTTCGCCAGCGCTGGCTGGCTCCTCGGACCGGACCGGCCTGCCCCCGCTGCCGGTGCCGGGCCGTGTGCTCGCCAGGTCAAGGTGCGGGCCGGCGTGTGGACCTTCGCCGCGACTTGCGACGGGGCAAAGGTCGCCGCCAGCGTCGTGCGGGGAACTGTCGAGCAGGTGAGGCTGCGTGCCGGCGGGCTGAACGGATCAACACTTGGGGCCGAACGCGCGCTCACGGGAGTCCCGTTGCGCTCGGTTGCTCAAGTGCTGGCCGGCTTCGGTGACCCCGGGCGCCGGTTCGCTGCGGCTTTCGCCACTGCCGACCCCGGGAGGCTCTGATGGAACAAGCTGGGCATTTGGTCGTGGCTGGCTTCCCGCTCGCACTGGACCGGCGCTACCACGTCGGGACGCACATGTGGGTACTTCTGAGCGAACCGGGCCAGGCGCGGATCGGCATGGACCCGCTCGGCATCGAGACCAGCGGCACCCTGGCTGAGCTGTCTTTCGTGCCGGTCGGGACCGAGCTCATCGCGGGGCGGCCGTTTGGCCAGCTCGAGGCAGCCAAGTTCGTCGGCCCGCTCGTCAGTCCGGTGTCCGGCATCGTGCTGGCCGTGAACGATGCCGCGGCCATCGACGCAGCACTCACCGTGCGGGACCCGTACGGGGCCGGATGGTTGATCGAGGTAAGCCTGAGCGACGCTGCCGGCGAGCTGCCGGCGTTGCTCGCAGACCCGGACGAGATCACAACCTGGTTCGCAGCCAAGATCGCGGACTACCGGCGCATGGGTGTGATCGCGCAATGACCGCCGCGGAACCGCTGCTGCACCCAGCCGATGTGCGGCGGGCGAACTTTCCCGACGTCATGGACTTCTACGCGCCCGGCCTGAAGCGCTGGCAGACCTCGGAATGGGTCCCGGCCAACCCCCGCCGGTTCCTTTCCGTATCGGTGACCGGCTCGGCCTGCGCGCTCTCCTGCGACCACTGTCAGGCCAAGGTGCTCGACGGCATGGTGTCGGTCCAGGCCGGTCAGGACCTGTTCAGCTTGGCGGCACGGTTCCGGGCGCAGGGCAGCGAGGGGCTGCTGGTGTCCGGCGGCTCCACTCGCACCGGTGCGGTGCCGCTACTGGCCCACCTGCACCACATCCGGCGGATCCGCGAGGACCTCGGTATGAAGGTCATCGTGCACTGCGGCCTGGTCTCACCTGAGCTCGCGGCCGGGCTGGCGGCGTGCGGCGCGGACGGCGTGATGCTCGACGTCGTCGGGGCCGACGAGACGCTGCGCGACGTCTACCACCTGAACCTGACCGTGGACGATGTGGACCGCTCGCTCCGGCTGCTTTCCGACCGTGGGCTGCGGATCATCCCGCACATCGTGCTCGGCCTGCAATATGGGCGATTCCTTGGCGAACACCGTGCGTTGGAGATGCTCACCCGTTATCCGGTCTCGACTCTGATCCTGGTGGTGCTCGTGCCGTTGGCCGGCACCCCGATGGCGCACGTCCCGCCGCCCCGGGCCGACGAGGTGACCGGCTTCTTCGCCACCGCCCGGTTGGCCGCGCCCGCTACCACGATCAATCTCGGATGTGCCCGCCCGCTCGGCGCGGTGAAGCGCGAGCTTGACCAGGCCGCGATCGACCTCGGGCTGAACGGCATTGCCTACCCGGCTGACGGCGCGATCGAGTACGCGAGGTCGCGCGGCCTGAGGCCACGGCTGTTCGAGTACTGCTGCTCGTTGACCTGGAGCGAGGTACAGGAGAGCGGCTTGGCCGCGGTGCAGGTGGCGCGGTGAGCGGGGCGTGGCGGTTACTGGTCGACGACGGCGTCGGAGCCGCCGAGGGGCTCGCGCTGGACGAGGCACTGATGGGCCGGTACGCGCGAGGCGAACCAGACTGCCCGCCCACGCTGCGGCTCTACAGCTATCGCAGCCACTGCGCCCTGGTTGGCCGGTACCAGAACCTCGCTGCCGAGGTCGACCTGGCTGCCTGCCGCCGTACCGGCACGCAGGTCAGCCGCCGGCTCACCGGCGGCGGCGCGATCGTCATGGGATCTGGTCAGCTGGGCGTTGCCTACGTGGACCGGGCACCTGCCGGCGAGCGTCCCCGGGAGATCATCGAGAAGCTCTCGGCCGCGATCGCGGCTGGCTTGGCACAGCTGGGGATCGCCGCGACGTTCCGTGGCAAGAACGACCTGGAGGTCGGCGGCCGGAAGATCGCCGGCCTGGGACTCTATGTCGACCCGGCCGACGCGATGCTGTTCCACGCGAGCGTCCTCGGCGATCTGGACGTCGAGTTCATGCTTGAGGTGTTGCGGATACCCGCGGCCAAGCTGGCCGACCGGGCGGCGGCCGCGGTGACGGAGCGGTTGACGACTGTCTCCGCCGAGACCGGCAACCGGCACGATGCCGAGATGCTTCGTGCGGCGATCGCCGGCGGATTCGCGGTGAGCTTCGGCGTGACCCTGGAGCCCGGCGTTGCCGATCAGACCGAGCTGGCGCAAGCCGATGTGCTGGCCGCCGGCCGGTACCGGTCGCAGTCCTGGCTGAGCGTGCGGAGCGTCGCCGAGGACGCCAGCGGATCGGCCGTGCTGAAGACGCCGGCCGGACTGGCCCGGATCTACCTCACCACCCACGGTGACCTTGTGAAGAGCGCAATGGTGGCGGGGGACTTCAACGAGCTGCCACCGGCCATTGTGGCGATGGAGGCGGGACTGCGTTGGCGGCGCTTGACCGACGATGCGATCGCCGCCGTGGTCGCAGGCTCGGGAGCCGCCGACGCGCTCGGGGTTCCGGCCGAGCGGATCGCTTCCGCCGTGCTCGAGGCAGGCCGCCAGGCAGGCCGGTCTGCCTCGCCCGAGCCGACCGGGGCAGCGGGTCCGCCCGAGGTCCCCGAGCCGAGCTGAGGGGAGACGACATGGTGGCTCACCAGTTATCGCTGCTGCCTGCAGCCGGTCCCGCGGCCCGGACCAGCCCTGAGTACGTGCGGATCTCGATGGCGAGCGCGATCGCGCTGCGGATGCGCTCCGGCCGGTTCAGCCGCGACTTCGAGCTCGGTGGCATCAACCTGCTGCTCAATTATGACGAAGGATGCCGGTCCGACTGTGGCTACTGCGGCCTGGCTCGCACCCGTCCGGGCAGCTTCGAGGACAAGTCGTTCATCAGGGTCGAGTGGCCGCTGGTGGCCACCGACGATCTCGTGGAGAGGATGGCCCGATTCGAGCCGGCCTTGACCAGGATCTGCATCTCGATGGTCACCCATGGCCGCGCGTACCGCGATACCTGCGATATCACGCGCAGGATCACCGCGCGAGTCCGGACACCGATCTCGATCCTGGTCGCGCCGCCGACACTCAGACGCGAGCGCCTGGAGAACTTCAGGTCGATCGGCGTCGACATGATCGGGATCGGTCTCGACGCCGTCACCGAGGAGCTGTTCCGGACCATTCGCACGGAGGTCCCGGCTGGTGGCCTGAAGTGGGACAGGTACTGGGAGGTCGTCACCGACGCCCGCGAGATCTTCGGGCCGTGGAAGCTCAACGTGCACACCCTGGTCGGGCTTGGCGAGACCGACCAGGACCTGCTCTCTCTGTTCGTCGCGCTGCGGGACCGGCAGATCTTCTCCTACCTGTTCTGTTTCAACCCGGAGCCGGATTCGCGAATGGCGGCCCAGCCGAAGCCCTCGCTGCAGCGCTGGCGCCGGGTGCAGCTGGCCAGGTACCTGATCGAAACCGAAGGCTACGACCTGGAACAGTTCAGCTTCGACTGCAATGGCGGGCTTGCCCGGGTGCAGGCGGGCCGTTCTGCCATCGAGACAGTCGTGGCAACGGGCTCGGCGTTCATGACCAACGGCTGTCCGGGCGGGAATGGTGAGCCCGGATGCACCAGGCCCTACGGTTCGTACCGGGCCGCCGAGCCGTTCCGTGACTATCCCTTCGTGCCGGCGGCGAGCGATCTCGAGGAGATCCGCCAACAGCTGTCGCTGGACGATGTCGTCAAGTGAGGCTTGAAAGAGGTGGCCTGAAGTGCGAATCGTAGTGCCCGTTAAGTCGGTCCCCGATCTCGTCGAGGAGATCGAGCTGACCGCGGACGAGACCGGCATCGACCGCGAATACTTGACGTTCGTGCTCAGCGAGTGGGACGCCCAGGCTCTGGAAGAGGCACTGCTCCTAAAGGACGCCGGCGGGGCACAGGTCGTGGCCGTCGGCCTGGCCGACGACCCCGAGATCGACCAGATCCTCTACACGGCGCTGGCCAAAGGAGCGGATGCGGCGGTGAAGATCGCTGACGCGAGTGTTGCAGGGCTGTCCGGACCTCGGGTGATCCGGACCGCCGACCGGGCCGCGCTGCTGGCCGGGTATCTTGCTGACCAGCCTGCCGACCTGGTTGTCACCGGCGTGCAGGCCGCTGACGACCTGGACGGGCAGCTGCCGGCGACGCTCGCTGCTCTGCTCGACCTGCCGCATGTGTCGGTGGCCGTCAGCGTCGTGGCGGCCGGCGGCTCGGTCACGGTCCGCCAGGAGTTCGCCGCCGGCCGGTCGCACGAGCTACAGGTGCAATTGCCCGCCGTGATCGGCGTCCAGTCCGCACGGCAGGCACCGCGCTACGCCCCGATCACCCGGATCAGACAGGCCCAGCAGGCCGGAGGGCTGACCGAGGTGGCGGTGTCGCCGCGGGCGGCCGGGGCTGGCCTGGTCGTGCGCCGGATGCACCGGCCGGAGGCGGGCGGGCACGCCGAGATGCTGACGGGCAGCGCCGGAAATGTAGCGGACCAGATCGTGGGCCTGCTTCGCGCGCGTGGCCTGGTGAAGGGGTGAATGACGAAGTGAGCAGCAATGTGATGGTGCTCGCCGAGCACACTGGAATGCAGGTCTCCGAGGGGACCTACGAGCTGATCGGCAAGGCGCGCGAGCTGGCGTCTGCACTGGGCGGCGTGACCGAGGTGGTCCTGCTCGGCCGGCGCGCGGTGGCCGCCCGGCTCGACGGCGCCGACATCGTGGTCTCCGTGGAGCATCCGGCCCTGGAGGAGTACCTGCCGGAGGCCTACGAGCAAGCGCTTCTCGAGGTGCTGGCGCAGCGGTCCCCGCGGCTGCTGCTGATGTCCAATGCGACCATCGGCCTGGACCTCGGCGCAGCGCTCTCAGTGCGCTGGGACGCACCGCTGGCTGGCTATGTCAGCGCCCTGGAGATCGACGGTGGTGCCGTCATGGCCACTGCGAAGATCCTCGGCGGCAAGGTGCTCGCCGAGGTCGAGCTGCCCGGCGAGCGCGGGATCGTCACCGTGCTGGGGGGTGCCTTCAGCGCTGCGGCGGGCCAGCTCGCGAGCACCCCGGAGGTCGTCGATGTCACGCCGCCAGCCGGGCTCGACGCGCTGCGGATGTCGCTTCGGCAGGTCTTTGAGGCCGACGGCGGAGACGTCGACATCAGCTCGGCCGACATGCTCGTCTCGGTGGGCCGCGGGATCGAGTCGCAGGACAACATGGAGATCGTGCTGGAGCTCGCCGGCGCGCTCGGCGTCCCGCTCTCGGCGTCGCGGCCTGTGGTGGACGCCGGATGGCTGCCGAAGACGCGCCAGGTCGGCCAGTCCGGCCTGAAGGTCAAGCCCAAGGTGTACCTCGCTTTCGGCATCTCGGGAGCTCCCGAGCACCTCGAGGGCATGCGGAACGCCGAGTTGATCATCGCTTGCAACACCGACCCGGGAGCGCCGATCTTCGGCGTCGCCCACTGCGGCACGACCGTCGATCTGTTCGATCTCGTCCCGGAGCTCGTGGACAAGATCCGGGGCTGACCATGACAGGCCCGTTCAGCCTGATCGCGACGGATGTGACCAGGCCCGTCTTCGAGGGCATCGGCCCGGTCGGCAGGGCGATCTTCTATGCCGTGGCGGCGGTGTCGACGGTCGTCTTCGTCTGGGGGGTCTGGCTCCGGGTGCGCAAGTACCGGATGGGCCGGGCCGCACAGCGTTGGCCGACCATAAGGGCGGCCCTGGGCAGCCGGCTGCGCACTGTCGGAAGCGGCGCGTCAGTGGCCAAGGGCAACTTTGCGACCGGCGTCGCTCACTTCTTGATCTTCTGGGGCTTCACTGTTGCCTTCCTGGCGACGGTCATCCTCACGATCGACACCGACGTCGTCCGGAAAGCCTCGCGGCTGATCGTCGGGCACCAGGACAGCTTCTTCCACGGTACGTTCTTCATCGTCTTCACCTTCGTGGTTGACACGATGGGGTTCGCGTTCCTCCTCGCCCTGATCTACATGGCGGTGCGCCGTGGCGTGCGCAAGCCGTGGCCGCTCGGCTACGGGCGGGCGGACGTGCCTGCCGGCGGCTACTCGCGCAAGCGCCTCGTGGAAGGCGACTGGCTCTTCCTCGGGCTGCTCATCGTCATCCTGGTCACCGCTTACCTGCTGACCGGCCTACGGATCCTCGGTCAGCACATGGTTTGGTTCACGGTGTTCAGCCCGTTCGGCCGGGCCGTCGCCGAGGTCCTGTCCGGCCTTGGCATGACGCCGGCCCAGGCGGTCACGGTGCATGGCGTCGTGTGGTGGGTGCATGCCGCGCTCGCGCTGAGCTTTGTCGCCTACATCCCGTACTCCAAGGCCATGCACATGCCGGTCGACGCGGTGAACCTGCTCGCCACCGACCGCTCGGCGACGCTCAGCCTGCCGGCGCCCGCGGCGGGCCACCCTGGCTATCAGGAGATCTCTGACTTCACCTGGAAGGAGCTGCTCGACCTCGACGCGTGCACCAAATGCGGCCGCTGCCACGAGGTCTGTCCGGCACGCACTGCCGGAGCACCGCTCTCGCCCCGGGACCTGATCCTCGACCTGCGCCAGTGGGTGGACACCTCCACCGGCGGGATCACGCTGCTCGACCGCGAGCAGAGGCCAGGGAGAACCGGCCCGCTCGCGGAGGGCAAGGGAGTCAGGATCGCCGGCGACGTGATCGAGGCCGCCACGCTGTGGTCCTGCACCACGTGCATGCACTGCGTCGACGTCTGTCCCGTGGGCATCGAGCATGTGCCCACCATCGTCCAGTTGCGGCGCAGCCTGGTGGACGAGGGGACCATGGACTCCACCTTGCAGCAGGCGCTGCAGAACCTGGCAACTCAGGGCAACTCGTTCGGGAAGTCGGCCCGGATGCGGGCCCGGTGGACCCGCGAGCTGGACTTCGAGATCCCCGACGCCCGCAAGCAGCCCGTCAAGTACTTGTGGTTCGTCGGTGATTTCGCCAGCTTCGACGAGCGGCTTCAGGAGAGCTCCCGAATTCTCGCCAGGATCCTGCGCGATGCAGGCGTCGATTTCGGCCTGCTGTACGAGGCGGAGCGCAACGCGGGGAACGACGTGCGCCGGACCGGCGAAGAGGGACTGTTCGAGATGCTCGCCGAGCACAACATCGAGGTACTGCGCGGGGCCCAGTTCGAGGAGATATTCACTACCGACCCCCACACGCTCAACGCTCTGAGGAACGAGTATCCGCGGCTGGGGGCGAGCTACAAGGTCTGGCACTACACCGAACTGCTCGCGCAGCTCTTGGAGAACGGCGAGATCGACGTCCGGCCGCTGGGTTACCGGGTCACCTTCCACGACCCGTGCTATCTGGCCCGGTACAACGGCGTGCTCGACGCGCCCCGGCGGATCCTGCGGGCGCTCGGCTGCGAGCTGGTCGAGATGCCGCGTCACGGTGCCGACACGTTCTGTTGCGGCGCGGGAGGCGGCCGGATCTGGATGGACGACGGCTTCCTCACCGAGCGCCCGAGCGAGAGCCGCATCACCGAGGCGCTCCAGCTGGACGTGGGCCAGTTCGTCGTCGCGTGCCCGAAGGATGTGACCATGTTCTTCGATGCGGCCAAGACAACCCGGGCGGACGATCGACTTGCCGTCCGGGACATCACACTGTTGATCGATGAGGCGATGACCAGGCCTGCCGAGCCCGGCATGGCCGGGGAGCCGACCGTGTGATGGCGGGTGCGGTGATGGCAAGCGACGTGATCGGGGCGCCCCGGCCAACGCCGCGAAAGGACAGACGGTGAACTGGCCCTGGTGCGACATGCGGGAGAAGAAACGATGACCATTGTCAACAACTGCAACCTTCCCGAGGACTTGTACTACGTCGTGGGCAAGCATGTGTGGGCCCGGCGTGACGGCGACCTGGTGACGGTCGGGATGACCGATGTCGCGCAGAGTTTGGCGAAGACCATTGTCGCGGTGACGCCGAAGGCGACGGGGAAGGCCGTTCAGAAGGGCCGCAACATCGCGACCGTGGAGAGCGGCAAGTGGGTCGGCCCAGTTTCCGCACCGATAAGCGGCGAGATCGTGGCGGTCAACGATGCCCTCGTCGCATCGCCGAGCCTGATCAACTCCGACCCCTACGGTGCCGGCTGGGTTGCCAGGCTGCGCCCGTCGGACTGGGACAACGATGTCGTCGATCTCGTCACCGGGCCGGAGGGCATCGAGGCTTACCGTCAGTTCCTCGATGCCGAGGGGATCACGTGCGGTTGATGCCTGCCAAGCTCGGACCAACCAGACTGCAGCTGGTGCGCCGCCCGGCCTACGGTGACGTCTCGCTGACGACAGTCAGGTCGACGAACTCCCAATTGTCGTCGAAGACCTCCGCCATGGTTGCCCTCGCTGTCTGCAGTGCCTCCTTGCGTCGCGGATCGTTCTCGCGGGCGCGAGCCTTCTCCTCGCTCTCGAAGACGACCAACATGTAGACCCGGCTCGGGTCGTTCTGGTCCCGCATGGCCGTCGAGCGCACTAGACCCGACCCCGGTTGTTCGACCGCCCGCAACTGCTCGAGCAGCACCGGCAGGTCATCTTCCCTGCCCGGCTTCAGACGCGTCGTGATGAGCTGTGCCCACATGTCCAAATCCCCCCGTTCGCTAATGGATGCAGAACCCTAGTGCGCACGACGCACTAATTCCCGGGATTGTGGAGCGCTCCGGCTGACGACAGCTGACTGCGCTGGTTCAGCGCGCCGCGCTCGACTACTGAGGCCGGGAACTAAGCCTCGACAAGGATCACGAGGGTTTCGGGCAACACGCCGTCGTGCGCCATCGCCTCGGCCGCCCCTTCGCTTCGCATCGCGCCCATCAAAGCGTCCATGTCGGCAACGTCCATCAATACCGCCACGTGGCTCGGGTTCTGCGGGTCGACGAAGGTTCGGATGTTGGTGACGCCGAGGGGCCCGAAGAACGCTTCGCGCTTAGGTGACGCGAGCCAATGATCCTTGTCCCTCACATCGTGGTGGCCAATTATTGTCGGCACGGTTCCCCCCCTGCATCATGGACCCGGCTACGCCCCCCGGCCCGGTGTGCGAACTATACACCGGGTGTCTCATGTCGGCGCCGAAAAACTCCTGTCCCGGGCAATGTCCTCCTGGGACTCGGCTCCGAGCACGGTCTGTTGGAAACTCCCAGAAGTGGACGCTCCACCCTGATTCGGATCTCGGGGCGAGATGGCCGGAGGTGCTTCGCCTAGCCCATCGCGTGGATCTTGTCCGCGCTGATAGTGAGGATGACGCGAACTTGGTCGCGGCCTCCGTACCACGGATAAGGACCGCCCAGGTAGCGTTGGGCGAGGGCCTCGATGTGCTCCGCACCGCCTTCGGTGGTGATGTTCACGACCCGTCCGCGGATCGCGTAGTAGCGGGAAGGGTTGGACGGGTCGGAGACGCCGACGGCCACACGTGGGTCGCGCTCGAGGTTCTTCACCTTCTGGAAGCCTTGGACAGTGTTGATGACGATGTGCTCGCCGTCGGTGTCGACCCACGTCTGGGTCATCTGGGGTGAGCCGTCGGGCATCAAGGTGGTGACGTAGCAGGGGCTCGCCTGGTGCAGCAGATCGATGAGGTTCGCGGGCAACTTCACGCTTGGTCGCTCCCGTCTGGTCCGCCGAGGGCCGTCGAACCACAAGTGATGCTAAATCGTTCCGTGGCTCTGGCAGCGCACGATGTCGTCGCCACTCGGTACGCGTGATGACCTCCGCAGCGGCCCGAGCAAACCGCATATTAACTATGTATTCTAGTAGGAAGGTAATATAGAGAAGACCGCTGATCTCGCTCATCCGTCGGAAGAAGCATTATCGCCAGGCGCGCCCGACCCCCTTCAGGCCGTCGTCGCCGAGTTAGGAGAGGAGTGAAATGGAGAACACCGACACCGCAGCCATGGCTGCCACCGGCGCTTCCGACGAGGACGAGCCGAAGCGAATGGCCATCATCTGCTGGAGCAATGACCTCGACCGGGTGTGGCCGGTGATGATCCTGGCCACTACCGGTGCCGCCTCCGGCCTCGAGGTCGATGTCTTCTTCACGTTCTGGGGGCTGCGGGTACTGCAGAAGAACGACAAGCGCGTCACCGGCAAGAACTGGATGCAAAAAGCAGAATCGCTGTTCGACCACGGTGGCAGCGAGCACCTCAAGCTGAGCAAGGTGCACTTCGCCGGGGCGGGCACCTCCATGATCAAGTTGCTGGCCAAGCAGCACAAGGTCGCAAGCGTGACCGAGCTGATGGAGATGGCGATGGACATGGGCGTGCGACTGCACCCCTGCCAGATGACGATGGACCTGTACGGCCTGTCGACATCCGACTTCATCGACGGGCTGCAGCCCACTCTCGGCGCGGCCAGCTTCATCGACATGGCGGCCAAGGCGGATATCCAGCTCTTCATCTGAGATCACGACAGAGCCCGTCAGTCAGCAGGGATTCCGGGGTGACGCGGCGCTGAGTCGAGTGGTGCGCCGAGCCTGGGCAGTCACCAACTACCGAACCAGGAAACCGACCTCGTTCTGCACAGGCTCCGCGGTCACTTCCACGTTGTCGACCCGGGCCCGCGGAGGGCCCGTGCGACACCACGAGACCATCTGGCTGACAGCCTCGGCGGATCCCTCGAACACTGCTTCCACGCTGCCGGATGAGCTATTGCGCACCCAGCCCGCGACGCCGCGCGCCAGTGCTTCGTTCCGGCAGCTGTCGCGGTACCAGACGTTCTGAACCCGACCGGTGACGACCACACGCAGCCGCTGGAGGCTCATGGCGGTGAGGTTACCCGGAAGGTGCAAGC
Source organism: Acidimicrobiaceae bacterium (assembly GCA_003166375.1). Lineage (GTDB taxonomy): Bacteria > Actinomycetota > Acidimicrobiia > Acidimicrobiales > Bog-793 > Fen-455. The sequence goes on from PMVZ01000353.1 coordinate 12,516, forward strand.
CCCACCGAAGGCGAGCACCGCCGCCGGAGACGCCTTCGCCGTCCCGGTTCGTGTCCCGGTACGATCGTCCCAGATGACGACCCTGGCAGCCCCGCCCACCCGCTCCAGGCGTCAGGCGATTGGCCTTGGTGCCTCTGCTCTAGCGTCCGTCGGCTGGGGCTTCGGGGCAATCTTCGCGAGGCTCGCGTCCGCGTCCGGCCTCGTGCTGTGCTTCTATCGTTTGTGGCTGGGCGCCGCACTGCTTTCGATCGCCGTGTACGCGTCCGGCCGCCGACTGAGCTGGAGCAATTTCCGGGCGTCGTGGCTCGGCGGTGTGTTCCTGGCCGGGGACATGGCCATGTTCTTCTGTGCTGTCAAGCTCACAAGCGTTGTCGACGTGACGGTCATCGGTGCCGTTCAGCCCGCCCTGGTTCTCATCGCCGCGCGTCCTCTGCTCGGCGAACGTATGGGACGGTGGGACGTCTTTTGGATCCTGGTGGCCATCGCCGGCGTTTCAGCCGCGGTGATCGGCCCCGGAGTGACGAGTCACCACCAGCTGTTGGGAGACCTGCTTGCCACCGGGTCCATGCTCTCCTGGTCGGCCTATTGGCTCGCGTCCAAGCACGCCAGGGCAACCCAGAACGCGTTGGAGTACACCGCCGTCGTCACGATCGTGGCCGCGGTGGCCTTGACGCTGATCGTGCTGGTGTCAGCGCAGTCGCTCTCTCGAGTGCAAGCCGGCGACTGGCTGTGGATCTCCCTGCTGGCCGTCGTGCCGGGAGGGGCCCATCTCTTGATGAATTGGGCTCACCGTTACGTCGACGCCTCGGTCTCGTCGGTGATCGGGTCGAGCAACCCGGTCGTCGCCGCTGTGGCCGCGGTGGTCATCCTCGGCCAACCCCTGACCTTGGTCCAAGTCTGCTGTGGTCTCGCGGGAATCGTGGCCATCGCGATCGTCGCCGCCCGGCACCGCCAGCCGTTGGAGTCGGCGCTGGAGTGACAAGCCGTGCGACCGGCCTGCACTCGCGTTCGGGTCGCCGTCGCTGCGGGTTGTGAGGCGTGGGGTCGTGAGGGTCACGAGCATGAAGCGAAGCAAACCCTGCTTAGACTCTCTGCCATGTCCGATGTGGCAGCGGGGGCCTCCTGGCCGTCCGCGCAGCTGCAAGAGCCGTCGGCGACCCGTCCTGTCACCCGTCGTGCGACCACCCCGACGCGGGTGCTCGCGGCCAATGCTGCCGGCACCGGCTTCGAACGGCCTGACCGCCTCGCCACCGAGGAGCCGATGGCGATCCAAGTGCGGGGCCGGCACCAGGAGCCCGTGAGCGTCGCGGTCACGATGCGGACGCCGGGCAACGACTTCGAGCTCGCCGCGGGGTTCCTCGTAAGTGAGGGGCTCGTCCACGACCTCCATGAGGTTGCGGGCATCCGCTACTGCGACGTCGCGCCCGAGGAGCAGCACTACAACGTCGTGACCGTGGATCTCACCGTGCCCTTCACGATGGACTTCGCCGAGCGGCACTTCTTTGCCTCGTCTAGCTGTGGGATCTGCGGAAAGGCTTCGCTGGACCAAGTCAAGGTCGACTGTCCGGTGATCGAGTCCGGGCCGGTGATCGCTCGCTCGACGATTGTCTCGTTGCCTGACTCGTTGCGCCGTTCCCAGCACATATTCGAGCAGACCGGCGGTCTGCACGCTGCAGCGCTGTTCGATCCCGAGGGGCGCCTGGTCGAGTCACGCGAGGACGTCGGGCGCCACAACGCGGTCGACAAGCTCATCGGTCACGCCCTGCTCTCCGGCAGGCTGCCGTTGCGGGAGCAGGTACTGCTGGTGTCGGGACGCGTGAGCTTCGAGATCGTGCAGAAGGCGGCAGTTGCCGGCATCCCGATCACCTGTGCGGTCTCCGCGCCTTCGAGCCTCGCGGTCGAGGCGGGCGAGCGACTCGGCATGACTGTCGTCGGCTTCCTTCGTGGTGACAAGTTCAACGTCTACTGCCACCGCGAGCGAGTGGATCTCGAGGCCTGATCCGCCTGCCGTGACAGCCGAGCCGGCGGGAGCGGGCGCTAGGCCGGCGTCGCCTCAGCAAGGAGATCGGCGGCCGCGATCACGAGCGGGTCGAAGCCGCCGCCGTGGACGCTGTCGACGAGCTCGCGTCGCATCGATGGCGGCCAGAACATCCGGATGTGGTCGGCCACTTCGGCCGCGGCCTGTGCGTCTGGATGGTGGCTGAAGTTCGCCGCAATCTGGTTTGCCATGCGCACCAGGTCAGGCCGTGTCATCTTGTACTCCTCAGTGCAACGCGTGGACATCGGAGTCCACCCGGTCCGACGGGGCACTCGGGGACTCCGGGCTGGTACCGGCGTGGAAGCGGGCACGCACCTGAACGGCGGTCACCTTGTACTCCGGGCAGTTCGTCGCCCAGTCCGAATGTTCCGTGGTCACGACATTCGCGCCCGTCACAGGGTGGTGAAAGGTCGTGTACACGACCCCTTGAGGTACGCGGTCGGTGATGTGGGCCCGTAGCTCGGTCTCGCCCGAGCGGCTCGCGAGCGCCACCCAGCCGCCCTCGACTACACCGCGCTCTTCGGCGTCGTAAGGGTGGATCTCGAGCAGGTCTTCCGGATGCCACGCGACGTTCTTCGTCCTTCTCGTCTGGGCGCCGACGTTGTACTGGGACAAGATGCGGCCGGTCGTGAGGATGAGCGGATAGCGGCGGTTCGTCCGCTCGTCTGTCGGGATGAACGGGGTCTCGACGAAACGGCCCTTTCCGCGGACGAACTTGCCGATGTGCATGATCGGCGTGCCGAGAGGAGCGGCCTCATTGCACGGCCACTGGACGCTGCCGAGTGCGTCGAGCTTCGCGAACGAGACCCCGGCGAAAGTAGGTGTCGTCCTCGCGATCTCGTCCATGATCTCGCTCGAGCTCTCGTAGTGCATCGTGTAGCCCATCGCAGTGGCGAGGTCGCAGACGACCTGCCATTCCTGCTTGCCGTTTCTCGGCGCCATGACCGGCCTGACCCGGTTGATGCGCCGCTCCGCGTTGGTGAAGGTCCCGTCCTTTTCGAGAAACGACGTCCCCGGCAAGAAGACGTGTGCGAACTTCGCGGTCTCGTTCATGAACAGGTCCTGCACGATGCAGAGATCGAGCGAGGCGAGAGCGGCCTGGACGTGGTGGGTGTTCGGGTCGGACTGTGCGATGTCCTCGCCCTGAACGTAGAGGGCCTTGAAGGTCCCCTCGACCGCACCGTCGAACATGTTCGGGATGCGCAGCCCCGGCTCTGAGTCGAGCGGGCGTCCCCACGTCTCCTCGAACAGGTGGCGGACCGTGTCGTCAGATACGTGGCGATAGCCCGGGAACTCGTGCGGGAACGAGCCCATGTCGCACGAGCCCTGCACGTTGTTCTGGCCCCGGAGCGGATTGACGCCGACGCCTTGCCTGCCGATGTTGCCAGTCGCCATGGCGAGGTTCGCGATGCCCATCACCATCGTGGAGCCTTGGCTGTGCTCGGTGACGCCGAGGCCGTAGTAGATGGCTGCGTTGCCACCGGACGCGTACAAGCGGGCCGCCGCCCGCAGGTCCGCGGCCGGCACGCCGGTGATCTCCTCGGTCGCCTCGGGGCTGTACTCGGGCGCGGAGATGAAAGCTGCCCACGTCGCGAAGTCGTCCGGTTCGCAGCGTTCGGCCACGAACTCGTGATCCACGAGATCTTCGGTGACGATGACATGTGCGATGGCGTTCACGACAGCCACGTTGGTCCCCGGCTGCAGCTGCAAGTGGTAGTCGGCCTCGACGTGTGGCGAGCGCACGATCTCTGTGCGACGCGGGTCGATCACGATGAGCTTCGCACCCTCTCGGATCCTGCGCTTCATCCGGGAGGCGAATACTGGGTGCGCTTCGGTCGGGTTCGCCCCGATGACCACGATGACGTCGCAGCTGTCGACCGACTTGAAGTCCTGAGTGCCGGCAGAGGTGCCAAAAGTCTGCTTCAGGCCGAATCCGGTGGGGGAGTGGCAAACGCGGGCGCAAGTGTCGACGTTGTTGTTGCCGAAGGCAGCCCGCACCATCTTCTGCACGGCGAAGACCTCTTCGTTGGTGCAACGCGAGGAAGTGATCCCTCCGATAGCCCCGACTCCGTGGCGAGCCTGGATCGATCTCAGGTGATCCGCCGTGAAGGAGATGGCTTCTTGCCAGCTGACCACACGCCACGGGTCCGTGATCGCGTCGCGGACCATCGGCGTGAGCACACGCTCCTTGTGCGTTGCGTAGCCCCAAGCGAAGCGACCCTTCACGCACGAATGGCCCTCGTTGGCGCCGCCGTCCTTGTAGGGCACCATCCGGACTACCTCGTCCCCCCGCATCTCAGCTTTGAACGAGCAGCCGACCCCGCAGTACGCGCAGGTCGTGATCACGCTTCGGCGCGGCACACCCAGGCTGATGACCGTCTTTTCTTCGAGCGTCGCTGTCGGGCATGCCTGCACGCATGCGCCGCAGGAGACGCACTCGGACCCGAGGAAGTTGCCGGCACCCGGCGCGACCTTTGAGCCGAAGCCGCGGCCTGCAATCGTCAGAGCGAAGGTCCCCTGGGTCTCCTCGCAGGCCCGCACGCAGCGCGAGCAGACTATGCACTTGGAGCCATCGAAGGTGAAATAGGGATTGCTCTCGTCCTTCTCGGCGTCGAGGTGGTTGTCACCGGCGTAGCCGTAGCGAACCTCCCGAAGTCCGACCGCTCCCGCCATGTCCTGGAGCTCGCAGTCGCCGTTCGCCGCGCAGGTGAGGCAGTCAAGCGGATGGTCCGAGATGTACAGCTCCATGACGCCGCGGCGGAGCTTGGCGAGGCGCGGTGTCTGGGTGGAGATCCTCATGCCGGCCTCCACTGGAGTCGTGCACGACGCTGGCGTGCCGCGCCGGCCGTCGATCTCCACGAGGCAGAGGCGGCATGAGCCGAATGCCGCCAGGCTGTCTGTCGCGCACAGCTTCGGCACGTCGATGCCGGCGAGCCCAGCAGCGCGCATGATCGAGGTGCCCTCGGGCACTGTCACGGCCAGTCCGTCGATCTCCAAGTCGATCGTTGCCGTTCCTGGTCGAGCCGGCGTCCCGAGGTCGTGCTCGTTGAGCAACGTCATGACTGATCTCCTCGGGTCATCGACGACTTTCGGTTTGATCTGAATGAGCTCCCGCTACAGGTCATTATGGCACCCTGGCGCCACGAAACTGGTCTCGCGCCTCACAGCGGGACCGCCTTGACCTGCTCGAAATCCTCGGGGAAGTGCTTCAAGGCGCTTCGTACCGGCAAGGGGGTGAGCCCACCCATCGCGCACAGCGATCCGTCAACCATTGTCTCGCACAGGTCCTCCAGCAGTTCCAGGTTGGCTTCGCGGTCGACCCCGGCGATTATGCGGTCGATGACTTCGACGCCGCGCACTGCCCCCACCCTGCACGGCGTGCACTTGCCACAAGACTCCTCAGCGCAGAACTCCATCGCGAAGCGCGCCTGGTGGCTCATGTCCACGGTCTCGTCGAAGACCACGATGCCCCCGTGCCCCACCATGGCGCCGGCTGCAGCGAAGGCCTCGTAGTCCATCGGCAAGTCGAAACGGCTCGTAGGCAGGTAGGCGCCGAGGGGACCACCGACCTGGACGGCTCGCACCGGTCGACCGCTCGCCGTGCCACCACCGTACTCCTCGACCAGCTCGCCGAGAGTGACGCCGAAGGCGGTCTCGACGATGCCACCGTGCTTGATGTTGCCTGCAAGCTGGAAGACTTGGGTCCCGCGCGAGCGCCCCACGCCGAGCTCCCGGAAGGCCTCGGCGCCCTTGGCGAGGATCGGAGGGACAGTGGCGAGCGTGAGGACGTTGTTCACGACAGTCGGCTTCCCGAGCAGCCCGGCGATCGCGGGGAGCGGGGGCTTGGCCCGGATCATGCCGCGCCGGCCCTCGAGGCTCTCGAGCATGGCGGTCTCCTCACCGCAGATGTACGAGCCGGCCCCGACTCGCAGGTGCAGGTCGAAGGAGCGGTCCGTCCCGAGCACCGAGGGTCCCACCCAGCCATTCAGATAGGCGATGTCGACCGCCGCCGACAACGTGGCGACGGCGTCGGGGTACTCGGAGCGGATGTAGATGTAACCCTCGTTCGCGCCGACTGCGAGCCCGGCGATGGCCATGCCTTCCACCAGAAGGAAGGGGTCGCCCTCCATGAGCATGCGATCGGCGAACGTCCCACTGTCGCCCTCATCTGCATTGCACGCGATGAACTTGAGGCCCGAGGGCATGTTCAGCACCGTCTGCCACTTGATGCCTGCCGGGAAGCCCGCCCCGCCCCGGCCTCGAAGGCCGGAATCGGTGACTGCCGTCACTATCTCCTGAGGCGTCATTCCGAGCGCTCGCCGCAGTCCGGCGAGACCCCCGGTTGCCTCGTAGTCCGCCACCGAGAGCGGATCGTTGATCCCGACCCTTGCGAACGTGAAACGTGTCTGCCGTCTCAGTTGGGGGATCTCCTCGGTCTTCCCCAGGCACAGCCGGTGCGGCGCGCCGTCGAGCATCCCGGCGTCTAGGAGCTCACCGACATTCCCGGCTTCGACCGGGCCGTAAGCGACGCGCCCTTCGGGTGTGGAGACTTCCACGAGCGGCTCGAGCCAGAACATCCCGCGTGAGCCGTTGCGCACAAGCCGGATGTCACGTTGGCGGACGGCTGCCTCCCGCACGATCGCGATCGCGACGTCGTCGGCGCCAACCGAGCGTGCGGCGGCGTCAAGAGGCACGAAGACGACGACAGGTCCCATCAGCGCGCCTCGGTCCTGGAGGCGGCGACGAGCTCGTCGAAGCCCGCTTCGTCGACCCTGCCTTTCAACCGGCCGTCGACAAGTACTGCCGGGGAGAGCGCGCAATTGCCGAGACAGAACACCTGCTCGAGCGTCACCGCGCCGTCGGACGTCGTGCCGCCGAAGTCCACGGCCAGGTGCTCCCGAGCGTGCCGGGCGAGCCGCTCGGCACCCATGGACTGGCAGGCTTCCCCGCGACACACGCGGATCACCGAGGTGCCCGGTGGTTCGGAGCGAAAATCCTTGTAGAAGGTGACGACACCGTAGACCTCGGCCTTGGACAGGTTCAGCTCCTCGGCCACGAGATCGACGGCCCGGGGATCGATGTGGCCGAAGACGTCCTGCAGCTCGTGAAGGATCGGCATCAGGGCACCACGTTCGGTGCGATGCCTCTCGAAGATGGCAACGGCCCGCTCCTGTGACCATGGCACGTAGGAGCTTCTCGTCTTCGAAACCATCGCTACACCTCATTCGGGTTGCGCAGCCCGGCTGGAGTGCGCGCCAACTCCGAAGTCACAACCTGGGTCCTTCGGCCATGTTAACGAGCGACACTTGATCGTCGCTCCTCCGGGATCGACACCGGCTGCTCGCCACACGACGAACACGCGCGGAGCGAGCCCGACGATCCGGGTGACCTGGCAACATTCTGCAGGGCTGCGGGTTCAGCCGTACTTGAGCGAGCCCGGAGTCGTGAGCAGCTCGCCCGTCTCGAGCCAAGTCTTGAGGCCGGAGCTGGTCAGGCGACGCCGGGCCTGAGAGACTGCGTCGCCTGAGTGAACCGGTCACCAAGCTTGTCATCGTCGGGCAGGTCGAGCACCGCGCAGAGCGCGGCCGCCCATCCGTGGCAGAACAGCTGCCAACCGTCGTGAACCTGAAGCTTGGAGCTCCTTGCTTGAATCCTGGCCTGGTCGAGAAACTCGAGGTTTCCCCGGTAGTTGAGCTCCCAGACGACTGCGCGCGGCGGGAATCGTGTCCGACCCGTGATGGGCGAACCGGGCCGGTCCTTGCCCATCCCGGTCGCATTGACGATCAGCGACCCGGGCGGAGCCGCTTCGATGAGATCATCCCAGGGCCCATCGCCGACGTGTCCGGTCACAGGGCGTCCCGCCGTCTGAGCGAGCTGCTCGACGGAGGAGCGAATCGGATCGGCGCAGACAAATCGCACGGATACGCGGGTCGTGAGCAGGTATTGGGCAAGCGCCCGCGCTGTGCCGCCTGCGCCGAGGCAGAGGACCTCTCCTTCTGACTCAGGCCAGATCTGGTCCGTGACGCGTCCGACCGAGACGGGGTCACGAGCCCAGCCGCGCAGCCCGTCGGGGGTGCGTCTGATGGCGTTGACCTCTTCACAGGCGAGAGCGAGAGGGTCGAGCTCGGCAAAGAGGCTTCGCCCGGCTTGCAAGACCCTGACTTTGTGGGTGGTGATGACTGCCCCTGCGGCGCTGTCATCCCTCAGGAGATCGTCGAGGAATCGAATGTAGGTGTCGTCATCAGCGTCGAGAGCGATGTCAACGCCGCGGACGTTGCAGGCCATCCCCAGTATCGGCTGCCACGCGGTCATCGCTTGATGGACGAGCGACGACCCGGTCGTGACGCCGACGAACACGACGGTGGCCATGCCAAGAACCTACTTGGCGTCGCCTGTGATGGGGCCATCGCAGCGGCATGGCGGGTCGAGCGCGATCGAACAACGTCGTTGTTCTGCCGGCGCCGTGCTGACAGACCGAGGGGCGACAGGGGCCTCAGCCCTCGGCGAGGAGTCCCTCGACCGCCTCGCGAGCCTTGTCCGCGAACTCATGAGCGGCCTTCCAACCGCTTCCGGTGGGTTGGAGGGATTGGCCGACCACGAGGCGCATCGCGCCCCGTCGAGGAAGACGTCGGCCTGCCGGGAGAATCGCTCTGGTCCCGAGGATCCCCACGGGAACAACGGGGCGGCCCGTCTCGGCGGCAACGACGAAAGCCCCGAGATGAAAGCGGCGGAGCTCGGGAGTGACCGTGAGTCCCCCCTCGGGGAACAAGACGATGGAGCGCCCTGAGCGCACCACGTCTTCGAGCGTCGAGAGGACCGACTCGCCTGACGAACGACCCGTTGCCCCTTCGCTCTTGACGAACACGACCCCGATCCGGCGGAGGAACGAACCGGCGACCCGCTGGCGCGCGAGGACTCCGCCGGCCACGAAGACCACCGGCTCCGGAAACATCAGGCCGATCGCGAACGAGTCGAGGAAGCTCCCGTGATTGGCCACGTACACGCACGGTTCCCCCGCCAACGGCACGCCGCTCGTCTCAAACGCGATATCCAGGCAGGCCACACAGCAGCTGTGCCGCGGCTCGGGTGAGCTTCCAGCGCCAGGAGAGCTTCGGCAGGACGAGGAGGGCAGGCCAGACCAGGGTCCCGAGAACGCAGGACAGAATCCAGCAGGCGAGGCCGTACAAGACGTCGAACACGTCGCGATCGCTGCCGGATGCCCTCCCCCGAACGGGCTGGGGAACGCCCGTCTCGGGTCGGGTCGTCGCGTCGCCGCTCGTCATCAATCGACTGACAGCGGCTTGCTCGCCGTCGAAAGAGGTTCGAACGCTCGCTCGGGGACCCGCTGTCCGCCGAGAGCGCCGGCGCCAAGAACTGCGTCGGTCCCGGCGATCAAGGAGGTCCTCAGCACCCAGCGATCATTGCACCGCTTGGCACTCGGCTCGGTGCGGGCCCCGCCTGACGCCGGGGTGTGCCTGGGCAATTTCATCCTTCCTCAGCAGGTCCGGGAAGGCTATAGGTTGTGGCGGGGCGTCGCCGCAGTCTGCGCTGCACCCGAGAGCGACGGAGATGGTGTTGTCTCAGAAAGTGGAGGATCGGGCCGGCGCTTCGTCACGCCAAGGCTGGTGCCCGTAGTGGTCGAGATGGACGACCGTGCCGATCGGCTTGCGAGCCTTGCGGCCGTAGTGGCCCTTGGGCCAGCCGAGGGTCACGATGCAGCACGGCTCGACGCTCCAGGGCAGCTCGAGGATCCGGCGGGCCACGGTGGTGGACCACAGCGGCAGAGTGATGAGCGCACCGCCCAAGCCGACAGATCTCGCTGCCAGCAGGAGGTTCTGGACGCTGGGGTACACGGACCCGTAGTGGCTCGACACGGCGATCGGAGGTTTGGGGACGAAGGGCACCCGGGCACCGCCCCGCAGGCAGCACACGACGAGAACCGGGATTTCCTCGAAGTGCTCGACCTGCCATTGGACGGACTTCAGGATCTTGGCCGTCTGCTCGTCGGTCTTGACCAGTCGGCCAAGTCCGCCGTACAACCTCCATGCCCGCCGGTATTGCGCTGCCAGCGATGCCTTCACCGTGCGATCCTTCACGATCACGAACTCCCAGCTCTGGCCGTTCGAGGCAGTCGGCGCTTCCAGCGCCAACTCCAAACATCGCAGCACGATGCTGTCGTCGAGAGGGTCAGGCTGGACCCGGCGAACCGCCCGCTGGGTGAGCATTGCCTCGGCTAGCGGCATAGCCAGGCGGGCCTCTATATCGCTGGGATCGCTGGTTGGAGCGAGGGTGTCGTCCATACCAGAGTTTGGCTCAACCTCGGGCAGCAATCCATCCAGTCCCCCAAGTGGCTGGGGATGGATCCGTGCCAGTTGTGGCGGTGCTCCTTGTCGGCGTAGGTGGCCAACCTCGTCGCGGCGCTTCCCGGGCGCAGTGCGGCGCACACCCCGACGACACTGGTCCTCCGGGCTGAGTGACGTCGTCAGCCGTCACGGAAGAAGACGGTCATTCAAGGGCCGAGTTCGCGATCCAGAAGTCGACGAGGCCGTGTGAGCCTTCGACGTCGAGGTCGGCTGCGGCCAACGAGACGCGCCGGTAAAGGACCAGCGAGAGCGTGGTCGTTGAACCTGACAACGCCGCCGTCGCTGAGCGCTCGCCGATGCGGAACTCGAACCGGTCCGGATGCAGCGCGACCGTCCAGGCGTGCCCCGTGTCCGTGGCGCGAAAGAGGATGCTCTCGCCGTTGCCTCGCAGGCGTGCAACGTTCGGGGAGAAGTACTCGGCGCTGGCGAGGTTGCCGAGGAATTCGTCGATCGTGTCGGCAGTGAGATGCGCAGGCGCCGACGGGCTGCGACCTTCGGCGAGCTCGAGATCGAAACGGTGGACAAGGGTCTCGTGGAGCTGTCGGCGCGACCAGAACCGCACGTGCTGATCCGCACCCCAAGCCCACATCGAAGCGGCCGGGTCGGCTGCCCGGAGCGTCCTCAGCAGGGCCTCGCCGCCCCGTCGAACCCAATCGCCGTCGACCGGACCTTCGTCCAGGCCCATCTCCGAAGACGGGACGCGCGTCGTGGCGCGGACGCGGACCAGTTGTTCCGCCCACCGGTGGACGGTGCCCAGGTGGAGGGCGAGATCATGGACGGCCCAGCCGGGGCAGCACGGCACTGACATCGACGGGGCTGCGGTCTCCATGAGGGCCGCGAACCGCTCGACTTCGCCCTCGAGAAGGTCGCAGTGCTCGAGATGGTCCATGCCTGTGGATTCTGTCAGACGAGCGGAACGAGCCTGAGGCCGAGTCAGGGACTGCGTCATCAGGCCTGCGACCGCGGGTGCCCGCCTGCCAGAGGCGCCAGCGGCATTACTACCAGGGCGGGCGGCGGCTCAAAGCTTCTCTGCCACCTTTACGAGGGCGGCAAGCTTCGACACAGCCGGGGTCTTGGTGTAAATGCCCGCCGAGTAGTTGTTCGTCCCGGATATGGCAACCATCCCTTGTAGGGTGATCCCTGTCTCGGTGAACGTGTAGTAGAAGGCGGTCATGCCGAGGCCGGAGTACGGGGTGAACTTCATCTTGAGCTTCTCTGCCTGACTGAGCGAGTACTGCAGCTCGGCTCCTGTGAGGGGCTTCGAGGTAACCTCGAGGGAAAGGACGACGTCCTTGGCGAGCGCGGCGACGCTCGTCGCCGCCCCGTAGGTGCAGGACCATACGACGGCAGAGATTTCGTGGTTTGCCTTGGTCGGCTTGATCTTGTCGGTAAAGAGCGAACCGGCAGGAACGGAGTGGCCGACGATGGCCGAGACCGACGCTGCGCTCACCTTGTTGCAGTACGACGACACGAGCTCTGTGCGCGACGAGGCCTGGGCTACGGCCGGCACAGCGACAAGACCCAATGCGACCGCTGCGCCGAGGAGGAGGGCGCGCCACCGGGAGGAGCGGTACGCCGTACGGTTGGTCAGGTTGGCAAAGGTACTGCTCGTCATAGGGTTCCCTTCTGACGTGGCTCTTGCCACGCGAAGCGAACGCCATCGCGCAGGCGCTCACTTTGAGACGCAACAAGGAGTGTACTGAGCTGAGGTCCCTGTGCCCTCAGCTAATGCGGGCCAGCCCGGACTTCGGGCCGGGAATCGATCGACCTCCTAGTCGAAGTGCTTGACGTTGCAGCACGACTCGCGGCACGAGCGCCGCGAATGTCGACTGGGGGTGCTTGACTGCGGAAGTTCCGGGTGTGGAACTCATCTCGCCAGGCATCTCATAAGTAACGGTGAAAGTGGCCGATGCTTCGGAGCCCTGTATCTGACTAGGCAACGCCTCGACCGATCTGTCGGGCGCCACCATCTCGATTGCATCGGAATAAGGGGGCACTGTCCAAGAGCCGGACGGCACCGTCAAGCCGAGGTCCGTGAAGGTCACCGACCCGAAGTCCGCGAGCGGATAGGGCAGTCTGGTGTTCGGATCGCCGGTATCCTCTGCTATCCACTCGGCGGATGTGCCGGGACCAGAGAAGGACTCGGCGGATGACGAAGATCGCACACTGGTGATATCGGCGATGTAGTAGTCCCAGTATCCCGACGGGTCTTGGTAGACCTCGGCGTCGATGACATCACCGGGAGCGACCGCAAAAAGGGTCTGAGCGGAGTAGTACGTAGCCGCGTCCGTCCACCAGGCATAATCGCCCTGCTGCCCGTTGAAGCAGTACGAAGTCGTTCCGTCCTGGAAAAGACCGCCCCAATCAGCACCAAGCCAGCCGTTGACACCCACCCAGTCCGATGTTTCGCCGTTTGGCACCAAGGAGCAGTCGACCGCAGGAACCGTCCACTTGGCACTTATCGCTTGATAACCGCCGCTTGCTCCTGTGAGGACATAGCCTGACCAGTTGGGCGAGGTCAAGCCGGGGGAGCCTGGAGGGGGCGGCGTTGTCGTGGTGGTCGACGTTGTCGAGCTAGTTGTCGTTGTCGTTGGGGGGACTGTCGTAGTAGTCGGTGTTGTCCGCCCTGCCTCAACGACCTTCAGGTGGTCGACCGTCGTGGCCTTGCCGCGTACGGTCAGGCTGAGCGTGTAGTCCTTCGCCTTGGTCAATGGGTTTGCCCCGAACCGGAACGAACGTTCGACGCGCCCGGACTTGCACTTCACAGTGGAGGCGAATCCCGCGACGCTTGGCGACGACGACCACGAGCAAGTCTTGGCGTTGTGGACCGTCACCGGCCACTTGACAGTGCCTCCCTCGGCGGTGACGTGGCGAGTCGGGACTGTCGCTGTGCCTGCAGCACTTGCCAGTGAGGGGACAGCGAAGGCGGCTAGAGCCACCGTTGTCACGAGAGAGCGGAGAACCGTTCGCATGTCAGACTTCCTCGGGTCACTTCTCCGTCAAGATTACGCTTTCCACAGGGAGCTCCTCCCGTTACCAGCACCCTGGCCCGGCGATCTCGTCGCCTCCAGGGCGATCCGGCCCGCGAGCCGCGGGGAAAAAGCCGTGGTTCCCGCAGCACCCGCACGAGCTGACCGAGGATCGCGCGAGCCGCTGGTGGCTGAGATCGCCGCTGGGGCTCAATCTCTCTGGAAGCGCGACGCCGCAGGCCATCGATCGAGCTTCTCATCCTCAAGGCTCTCGGCCACCCGGGCGAGGAAGGAACGTACGGTCGACTGGGCGACGCGGTACAACAAGGCGCGGTTGAGCTGACCTCCAAGCTGCCCGAACGGGGGCACATAGGAAGCAAAGAGGGAGACACGGCAGTGGTCCGGGTTCAGCGGGAGGAGCTCCAGGTCGCCGTCGAGCACAGGAAAGAGCGCAGGCAGCCCACTCGACTGCCAAGATATGGGCACGACCACCGCGATCCCGCGGTCGCGAGGAGGACCGAGTGTCAGCCGGACTTCACGTGCCACTCGCCCGCTCGCCCACGACGGTCCCATGCGGAGGTAAAGCGCTTCGCCGTCCTCCTCGGCTGCGCTCGCGAGTGGCGCGAACCAAGTTCCGTTACTGACGAAGCGCTCCCGTACCGCCTCGAACGGACGCGAAACCTCAACGGAGTTCTCAATGAAGAAACGCATTCCTCGGCCCCCCTTCTTGATGAGAGCAGGATAAGGGGCGCCTCCGGCCCGCGATAGGGGCGAAAGCCTCTTCGTCCACGAGGCCGAGACCCTGGCCAGGGAGACAGACCGCCCACGCGCACCGACAGGAGAGTGTCGCCGCAGCGTAGTACCAATTTTTGTGCGGGCGAAGGGACTCGAACCCCCACCCCCGAAGGGACCGGGACCTAAACCCGCAGGTGAGCGTCCGGGGATGTCCGTCTGGGTTCGAGAAAGTCCTTGTTTACTGGGCATTTGTGAGCTCACGTCCGTAGCCGTCCCCGTCTATTCGGATCCGTCCGTGCATTTTGGTTAGCAATTGGTTAGCAAATTGGGTGGGTCCTGATCGCTGTTCTGCCTCCGCCGGTCCTCTTATCCTCGACCGCTGTGGACCGCCGCACTCACTTCGGTCCTTCCGGAGAGTCCGGCGAAGTCGTAGGACGGCATCCGGGAGGATGACCCAACGGGCTCATGGTCTTCGCTGGGTGGTGCCGCTTGTCCAGCGTTGCTCTCGTCCGCTCCATTAGCGCTTTGCAGACTGTTTGCCTGGACTTTTGCGAACTACCGCGTACGTATTCGCCCTGCTAGTGCACGTCATGAACCTTGGCGACTGTGAGCGTCTGCGCGATGCACTCGCGATGAGCGTGGCATCACCAGCGATGAGCGGGGCAGCAAGAAGACTGCTCCCGAGTCTCTCGCCAGCTTGATGAGCTGCAGCTTGGTCATCGAGAACAGATGCCCGTTCGGACATTTCACCTCGAAGCTCTCGGTCACGGAGGAGACCTGGACCTCTGGCCAAGAACAATCCATCTGTACGGCACCGAAGTATTCGACTAACCGAAGTATTGGGAAGGTCCAGAAAGTCCGGCGAGTAGAACTGCGGTATCGGTGATCTGCCGTTCCCCTGTGAAGCGCTTGAGTCCGCCCCAAGGTGGACGGTGCGAGTACTCCGACGAGTGCGGTGGGTCGAGGGTTCGGGCCTGCACGGCCACCAGCGACCCGTTCGCGGACGACCCGGCTTGCCGATACCTTCCCTCGTAGGCGACACTCGCGAAGTCGCCACGCGCGCTGCGCGACTGGTCCGAGTCGAAGGAGAGCCGAACATGGGCGTAACTGTTTCAGGCGTCAAAGCCGTGGAGATTCTCGACTCCCGAGGTAACCCGACCCTGGCGGTCACCGTGACGCTCGGCGACGGCACCATTGCGCGCGCAGGCGTACCATCCGGCGCATCGACCGGTACGCGGGAGGCAGTCGAGCTCCGGGATGGCGACCCGGCCCGCTACGGCGGCAAAGGCGTTCTCGGAGCTGTCGGCAACGTCAACGGTGAGATTGCCGATGCAATCAGTGGACGGACGTTTGCTGATATCGCGGAGCTGGACCGCACCCTGATCAAACTCGACGGCACCGAGAACAAGGCTCGTCTCGGAGCCAACGCCACCGTCGGGGTGTCGATGGCCGCCGCCCGGGCGATGGCCGCCTCCGCCGGAGTGCCGCTGTGGCGCGCCCTCAACCCCCCAGGAGTGACGCCGCGGCTCCCGGTCCCACACTTCAACGTCTTGAATGGCGGGGCTCACGCGCCCAACAAGCTGGACTTCCAGGAGTTCATGGTGGCGCCGATCGGCGCCCCGACCATGGCGGAAGCCGTGCGGGCCGGCGCCGAGGTCTACACGGCACTGCGCAAGTTGCTTACGGGCAAGGGTTTCGCGACGGGGCTCGGCGACGAAGGGGGCTTCGCTCCCGAGATCGACGAGCCCGAGGACGTCCTCGACTTGATCGTTGAGGCAATCAACCAAGCCGGCTACAGCCCCGGACGCGAAGGCGTGGCGATTGCACTCGACCCGGCCGCTAGCGAGTTCTTCGGCGACGGCGGCTACCACGTTGCCGGGGAGACCCTGTCGAGCGAGGACATGATCGATCGCTACGCCGAGATGAGCGACCGCTACCCGATCTGGCTGCTGGAGGACGGTCTCGCGGAGTCGGACTGGGACGGTTGGATTCGCCTCACGCAGCGCCTAGGTGACCGGCTCGAGATCGTCGGCGACGACATCTTCTGCACCAATCCCACCATCATCGCCGGAGCGATCGCCCGCAAGGTTGCCAACTCGTCACTCATAAAGCTCAATCAGATCGGCACTGTCACCGAGACGCTCGAAGCGATGCGGATCTGTCGAGAGGCAGGGTACGCGCAGTTCGTCTCGCACCGTTCGGGCGAGACCGAGGACGCCTTCATCGCCGATCTGGCAGTCGGCACGGGCTGCGGTCACCTGAAGACCGGTGCACCGGCCCGTGGAGAGCGGGTGGCGAAGTACAACCGCCTCATCGAGATCGAGGTGGCCGAACCGATGCCTTACGGTCTGGTCGGCTGACCTCGCCGGTGTTCGGCGGACTCCTGGGTACTCGGCGGCCAGTTCTCAGATCGGATCGTCGGTTTCCTGGCAGCGAGCCGGCGGGCTACTCACACCGACGATGCCAGTGGCCCGCGTTGCCTCCCATCCTCCGACGCGTTTTTATAGGTTTTCGCCGTAGCTCGTGGACAACGGCTCACTTTCGACGAACCTGAAGTCGCGCTGCCCATGGCCTGCCGCTCGGCCCGGAGGCAGAGAACCGTGTCCAGGCCCTGCCGGTAGAAGGCCTCTGGCAGGGTCAACAGATGCTTCAACGGCTTCAGGTCGCATTCCTCTCGACGGCAGCGGTGGCCTGGAGGATCAAGTCGAGGTTGAGGTTGGGGTTGAGGTCCGAGGAGACCTTCGGTTTTCTCGGTCCTCTGTGGCCTCGCGACTTGCCTGGCTGTCAAACAAGATGCTGTGAAATGCTATGTCGGGTCCCTCCCGGTCAAGGCTGACCTGCGAAGACGATCGCCAGGATCGCCGTGAGAGCTGCAAATACGGCGAATGCGACCAGAGCGGTCCGCAGCCCTTCCCTACGTGCCCGTGGTTTGGGGAAGCGGTGCAGCGCCTCGTCGTAGGAGATTAGGTAGGCCGTGCATGCGGCGATCGTGCTGACAACGGCTCCTAGGAAGACAAAGAAGGTGGTCAAAAGGAGACCCTCCACAGCCTGCTTGCTCGACAGAGGCCATCAGCCGTGCAGCAGCAGTTCCGGGTTATCCCGGCGGGGGCTTCATCCCGCTGAACCAGATCGTAGTCGTTGGGCATGTTTGTCTCGGCAGATCGCCGATGCCATGGATGTGGTTGTGATCTTGTCCGGGTTGCTCGAAGTCCTGAGGCTGTCAGACTGGATGGACTGATGCGAAGGAGGACGGCGCCTGTGGACATGAGGGGCGGACGGAAATGGTGTCGCATCACTCGGGCGAGAACCACGACGGCTCCAAGCCGGCCTAGCGGTTGTGACGGGTTTCGAACAGATCGAGAGCGACGCGCCAACACGAGGTGCGCTCGTCGAGAAGCACAAACGGGTGATAGAGATCTGGCGACGGCGAAGTTGAGTTGTGGAGTTCGACAACTGAGGTCGTCGGACTTGTCGGGCACCCTCGCCTAGCAACGCACAAGTCAGCTGAGGGAGACGTGATGAGACTCGGAAAGTGGCCGTACAACCAGGTCGAGATCGGAGACGAGCACCTCCTGCTCACTCAGCAATGCAGCGACAAGTTCGGCAAGGGGCTGCTTGCGATGGTCGCCGGACAAGTTCATGTGACGTCCGGTCAAGTCATCTTCACCCCCAACTTTCTCGGCGTCCTCCTCGGACGTAAGTCGTGGTCCTATCCGATCGCCGAGGTCTCCGAGACGCGCCGCGAAGTCGTCGAACTCCGCCGTGGGTTCGGAACCGCCCCGGCGCTGCAGTTGATCGTCCTGCGGGGATCGAGCGCCGAAACTCTTACGAAGACCCTTGTCACGCCACGAGCCGAACATGCTGACGAGTTGTTGAGCGCGATCGAGCGGGCCCGTCGCTGGTAACAGGTCAGTCGGACTATCACCGCGCACCGACGGCCGCCTGCTCGCCGCCAGAAGGGCCGAGGCCGCCCGCGCCGGCGTGACATCGTCGAAAGACGGTCGGCCTCTCCGCTAAATTGACGACGCCGGATGAGGCTCCGGCGGGTAAACAATGAGGCGCAGCCGAGAGACTTGTTCGCTGCACCGCCCGAACTGCCCTGAGGGCTGATGGCCTCTGCGCTCGTAAGGCGATGCGTGGAGGTGCGAGTGACGGGAGTCGAACTGGACTCAGGCGGAGATCGGGATCCTCCGGGATTTGATGATTCTCCGCTTTGCACCGTTCGTGCGCGAGGCGATCGGCCATCAGGGAAGTTGCGATGAGTTCCTTTGATCCTCATCAGCGGTTTGAGGTCCGCGCACCGACGATGGGCCCTGTATGCCCAATTTGTATGGTCGTTCAGAACGAACGCGTTCGCTATGCGTTCTGGTTTTTCGCCGAAGCGGCAAACGAGCCCGAAACAATCGGTGCGCTTCGTGCAAGCCGCTGTTTTTGCGCCGAGCACACGCGGCTCGTGCTCGCGGACGAGCGCTCGGCGAAGGTACTGCCGCGGCTCGTTCTCGAGTGCCTCGTCGCGGTGGGCGCCGATTTCGAATCGGCGTTCACGACAGCCCCGTCACCGTGTCCGGCATGCGCGAGCGAAGCACTAGTTGCTCGTCGTGCGCTCAAGGCACTGCGGGATGGACTCGACGCTCAAACTGGACGGTCGGCTACCCCTACAGATCCACTCTGCCCAAAACATCTTCGAGCACTTCTTCTCTCTGCCGACCGGCGATCAGCTCTGCGTCTCGCTCGACGTGGCGGTTCTCACTTTCGCTCCACCGATCGCGTGCAGACGGTCTTGCGCCTCGCGATCGGCGCGGATCCGGATCGCCTGTACCGCGCTGACATGAGGAAACAGATCGACCCAGATTTTTTGAATCAGCCGCGGTCGCCAGGAGTACTCGAACGCCTGCTCTCCGACCTTAAAGTGTGCTCGTGCCTTGCCTGTCTTGCCGGCACGCGGGCGGAGTTTCGCTACCTCGAATGGATGAGGGCCCAAGACGATGAGCGGGTACTCGCGGAGGAGGTCGCTCCGCTCTGCCCCCCGCATCTCAACGATGTCGCTCTTATCGCGCCGTCCGTGGCAGCCGTGGTCGCGGAGGCGATAGCGAACCACGTGACTGCCGAACTCGATACGGTCGCGGCCCGCCTGGCTGTGTTGCCCTCGCGCTCTCCGCTCAGTCGCCTGCGCTGGATCCGTCGGTTGCAGCGCGAAAGCGTCGGACGATCCCCGATCGGGGTCGACCTCGCACTCGGGTCAGAGCGGCTCGTCGGAGGCCTGATGCGATCGGAACGTGATCTGTTCCGCCAAGCGACAGATCCGGTGAGCCACGCCAGGGGTTGCTCGGCTTGTTCGGTGCGCGACGACGCCGAGATGGGTGAGGTGAATCTCGTTCTCGCCGCGACCAGAAGTTCGATCGTCGCTCTCCGTTACGGTGAGAGCCACGGGCTTTGCCTCCGACACGTCCTTGGCGTGCCCGAGGCTTGCCAAGAGAAATTCATACGCGACGAGATGACTGCTCGGATCGGGCTTCTTGTTTGGCAATTGCGCGAGGTGGAGCGCCAACGTCGCTGGTCGGCCCGCCACGAGTTAGCCGAGGATGTGCGCTCTGTACTCTCCGCCGCGCTAGCTCTGCTAAATGACCGTACGTTTCTTGGCGCGCCACCGCCGTGCAGGTGAAGGCGACGACCTTCAGCGTGTCGGGCGAACGGTGCCAGGTTGGGTTCTGTTCTCACCGCGACAAGACGCGATCGACCCCCACGCAGAGTCGTCGGTAGACACTTTCCCCAGGTCTCTGTACTTCAGCCTGCAGCTGTCGCCTTTCGTTGACACCGCCTCGGCGTGGTGCACGCGGCGGTCGATCATGGCAGCGATCGCGTGTTGGGGGTAGTAAGACTCGTCGCTCCCGGAGGTTAGGTCCTATCTCACTGGCTGAAGCGCGTCTCGGAACCCAGGACTTCTTGCCATTCGAGCACCGCGTTCAACCTTCCGACAAGGACGGCACGCCCTCTCGGTCCCGACCGTCGCGCAGCCAAGCTCGGTGCAAGGAGGGTACGATGGCGATAGGGATAGCCTCCCTACGGCGATGGATCCCGCCGGGACCCTTTGGGTCGAGCATGCCTGGTGCTGA
This sequence comes from Acidimicrobiaceae bacterium, assembly GCA_003166375.1. Classification (GTDB taxonomy): domain Bacteria; phylum Actinomycetota; class Acidimicrobiia; order Acidimicrobiales; family Bog-793; genus Fen-455. The sequence goes on from PMVZ01000353.1 coordinate 32,734, forward strand.
TGGTTCCTTCTCATCAAGAGGCCAGATGAGGAGGTGCAGATGGCCGGCGGGGTCCGACACAGTCCACGTGGGGCTCAAGACAGGGTCATGGCGACCACAGAGAACGAGTGCCCTTTCTGTGATCGAATTGCCATGCGGCGCGATCTGTTGGGCGCCAACAGCCTATGCGTCGCGTTCTACGACGCTAAGCCACTCAATCCCGGACATGTCCTCATCGTTCCCTACCGTCACGAGCCGGATTTTCTCGCGCTTCTTCCAGAGGAGCGGAACGCGATTTTGCGCATGGCCGCAGAGCTGCGCTCTCAGCTCGACGAGGCGTATCGGCCAGACGGGTTCAACCTCGGGGTGAACGTTGGAGGGGCCGCGGGCCAGACCATCGGCCACGCACATCTCCATCTCATTCCACGCCACTGGGGGGACGTCCCCGATCCAAGGGGTGGCATCCGCTGCCTGATCCCGGAGCGGACCCGCTATTGGGAGGCCGGGGAACGAGGTGACCAGCGATGAACGACGCTGTGAGCGACGCGCCGTTCACGCCGCCTCTCACATACGACATAGCCATCGATCACGAGGCGACCTCAAGTAACAGGGCTACACCCAACATCGAAGACCCGAGAGAACGAGACGAGGGTATTAGGCCACACGCCATTCAGGAAAGGACCTCCGAGGCGTTTTGCAGCATTCTCTTCGACGGATCGGCGCGCCCGGCCGCAGGAGAAGAACGGACAGAGCCGGGATACTTTTCCGATCTCAACCTTGGCCAGGTTTTCAGTTCGATTGCGATGGGCTATGAGGAGTACGACCTTATGCCCTTCTTCTATGAGCATCTCGATGACGCCAACACGATTTCCTATCGCCAGGAGGTGTTCCGGGATCTCGAGCGCAAGGCCGTGTTCGAGCCGATCGCTTCATTCGTCCAACAGATGCGAGACATGCGCGCACATCTCAAGCAGTCGAACGCGCTCCGCTATCAGTACCAGAAAGAGAGCTGGTTCGTCGACGCGACCCAGATCTACTACGACGCGGTCGTGTCCCTGGCGCGTGCGCTCGCGCCCATCGAACTCGAATCGGAAGGACTCAAACGCTTTCAGGAGCACCTCTCGAACTACGTACAGTCCCCTGCGTTCACCTCGCTTGGCGCTGATGTCGAGAGCGTGAGAAAGAGTCTGTCTGAGGTCCGATATTTGCTACGCATCAAAGGCCTTCGCGTCACCGTCGCCAAGTACGACTGTGAGGCTGACTACAGCGCGGAGGTGTTGGCTACCTTCGAGCGTTTCAAGCAGGGCGCGGCGAAAGACTACCGGATCGGATTCCACAACCCTCCCGATATGGACCACGTGGAGGCGAACATCCTCGGTCTCGTTGCCCGTCTTTTTCCCGAGGTTTTTTCTGCGCTGGACGACTACTGCGCTCGCCATCGCGACTACCTTGACCCCACGATCCGGACCTTCGACCGCGAGGTGCACTTCTACCTGAGCTACCTCGCGCACATGGGACAGTTCAAATCAGTTGGGCTGCGGTTCTGCTACCCGAAGGTCACTCGCCACTCGAAGGAGGTATTCGCGGACGACACCTTCGACCTTGCGCTTGCGAACAGGCTTGTGCCACAGGGATCAGTCGTATGCAACGACTTCCTCTTGAGCGGGCCGGAGCGGATCATTGTCGTCTCCGGCCCGAACCAGGGCGGCAAGACGACGTTCGCTCGGATGTTCGGCCAGCTCCACCATCTCGCAAGCATCGGCTGCCCAGTGCCGGGGCGAAGAGCCCAGCTCTACCTGTACGACAAGCTGTTCGCTCAGTTCGAGCAGGAAGAGGACCTTGCGAACATGAGGGGGAAATTGGAGGACGACCTCGTGAGGATTCGGGACGTCCTCAATGAGGCGACGGCGAGCAGCGTCGTCGTCCTGAATGAGATCTTCACCTCGACAACGTTGAAGGACTCGGTGTTTCTCGGTATGAAGCTGATGGAAAGGCTCATCGAGCTGGACCTGCTCTGTGTCTTTGTCACCTTCGTCGAGGAACTCGCCTCGCTCGGGCCGACCACGGTGAGCATGATGAGCACCGTCGTGCCTGAGAATCCCGCCGTGCGTACCTATAAGGTCGTACGCAAACCAGCCGATGGGCTCGCCTACGCACTCGCGATCGCCGATAAGTACGGCCTCACCTACGGGGCCTTGAAGAAGCGGATCGCCCCGTGAAGGCGCACCTGATGTGCGAAGACGAGGACTTCGCCTTCGACGTCGCCTTCTCACCACGCACTGGCTACACCTTGAGCGGGCCTGATCTGCCTCCGAATGCGGATGATCTGGTTCAAGACCTCGAGCTCGTAACGCTTTTGGGTGCGATGGCCCGCGGCGACAGCCTGCTCTTTGGAATCTCGAAGCGGGCCCTGCTCTCGAGCCTCACCGATCCTCGAGAGATCACCTTCCGCCAAGACGTCCTCGCCGACTGCGTCACCCATCCTGAGATCGTGAGGAAGATGTATGCAATCGCCATGGAGGCGATCACGGAGGAGAAGAAGATCTGGCACACCTTCGGGAAGCATCCCACCGACCTTCTTCGTCGATCCGTCCAGGTGCTCGAGGTGTTCGTGGGGTTACTGAAACGGCTCCGGCGGATCGCCGATGACAACGCCTCTACGGTCAGCTCGAAGGGCATGACGACGCTTTTTGCGACGCTTGCCACCGAACTCGACGACGAGTACTTCCAGACGATCGACGATCACCTGAAGCGCCTCAAGTTCAGGGACGGCACCTTGATCAGTGCCGCGCTCGGCAAGGGCAACAAAGGTGTCGGCTACGTGCTCCGTGCGCCAAGCAACACGAAACGGAGCTGGAA